>NZ_WHIZ01000016.1:0-31976 GCF_009372125.1 Thermococcus sp. 101 C5 | reverse complement strand
TGGGCGACCACCTATTATTTTTCTAATAGGTGAAGTTTTAAGGGTTGCGGGCTTTCATCCCCTCCCTATCGGAAGGGCTCTCCCCGCCCGAATAGATAAAGTTCATTGGGGGTAGAAATGAGCAGAATGGGAATTGAATATTTTGATGAACATGTCCTCAAAGACGGCTTTCCGGATGGGTCTTTAATCTTGGTTGCCGGAGAGCCGGGAGCAGGGAAGACTATATTCTCAGCAACTTTCATATACAACGGTGCCAAGAAATTTGGAGAGAAAGGAATGTATATTTCGCTTGCAGAAACCAAGAGCGAGTTCTATGAATCAATGAGACAGCTTGGAATGGATTTTGAAGAACTCGAAAGAAACGGACTGTTTAAATTTGTAGACCTTGTCACGGTAAGCGAGGAGACAATAGAGAAGGAAATAGGACTCCTGATGGGTGAAATAGTAAAGTTCCAGCCAAAAAGGGTTGTTATCGACTCCATAAGCGTCTTTGCCCAAGTTCTGGGCGCTGAAAGAACAAGAGTGTTCCTCCACACAATGCTTGGAAGGTTCATAAAAGCCTATAACTCAACTGCCCTCCTAATTGCTGAAAAGCCGATGGGAGCTGAAAAAATAGGGTACGGTCTCGAGGAATTCGTCGTTGATGGGGTTATTATACTCCGCTATGAGTCCTTTGGAGAGGTCACAAGAAGGGTAATGGAAATCCCAAAAATGAGGAGAAGAAGCATCAAAAAACCACAGTATGAGTATGTAATAACCCAGAGGGGAATTGAGTTCCTGGAAGTTCCTGAACTCAGTAGAGCGGAAATAGAATACACGATGGAAAAAATCACAACAGGTTTAGAAAAACTTGATGGAATGCTCGATGGGGGCTTGTATAGGGGTGCAAATGTCCTACTTATTGGCATGACTGGAACTGGAAAAACCACATTCTCCCTGCACTTTGCCATAGCCAATGCATTACAGGGAAGAAAAGCAGTATACCTCGCCTTCGAGGAACCAATAGACCAGATAATAAGAGCCGCTAAAAACTACGGCATGCCGATAGAGGAAGCCCTAGGAGAGAACCTTAAGATAATCACTTGGGTGCCCGAAAGCAAAACCCCAGTTTACACCTTCTTAAAGATTAGGTGGATAATAGAAGAATTTAAACCTGAAGTATTGGTGATAGACAGCTTAACCGCATTAAGGAATCATATGGATGAGAAGGAACTTGCAAAGATGGTCAGATATCTCAACCTACTGACAAAACTACACAGAATCACCACGTACTTCACACTAAATGCCGAGACAAACTTCGAGATAGTACCGTTTAGTGGAGCAAGTACCATGGTGGACGTTATAATAGGACTTAAGTATCAAGTAAAAAACGAGAGCATAGAGAGAAAAATGGCAATTGTAAAAGCGAGAGGATCAAATCACTCAAGAAAGATATACAGATATGAGATCACCAGCAAGGGGGTAGAAATTTATGAATAAAGGTGGGGAAATTTTGGTTAAAGCAATTTCTGCAGCCCTTAGGGAAGTGGCTCCGGGGCTGGAATCTGTTTTAGAGGCTCACCTCAAGGCTACGTTGAACAAAGGCCTTGAGGTGGCATATGAGAATCCAAAAGAATTCAAAGATGCTGTTTCAAGACTTTTTGGTGAGTACAGCGCTAGGTTACTGGAGATGGTAATTATAAGCAAGCTTAAAGGACGCCTTGGAACAGAAAGAGAAATCAACTCCTTGGAAGAATTAGTGGATCAAATACGTGCAATTTACGGTGAGTAAAATGGATCCGTTAGAGCTAATGACTGCGGCATCGAAAAGAATATCCCCCACGTTCCTCAACCATGAGATAGGCAGCGATATTGAGATTGTGCTTTATCACTTAATAAAGAGGCTAAGAGAGGACTACGAGGATTTCTTAATAGTATCTTTTCAGGATGCATATGCTTCCATCCTTAAGTACCTGAAGTCAGTATATGAAGACGCCGATGAGGTTTTTGAGAGAGTAAAAATCATCTCCGTGAACCCTTTCATAGAGGAAGAACTTAATCCAGACCTTTCTATCAAAACAAAAGATGCTGAGATTATCATCGGCAGAATTAGTGGATATTTGAAAACAAAGAATAATACCTTGACCCTTGTTCTAGGTCTTGACCTCTATGGAGTAAAATACCCAGATGAGCTTGTTGTAATACTTCCAGCACTCATCAGAGTTCTCTCAAAGGGTGATAACAACGTCTTAGTAACTTTCGACGTCAAGATATTCTCAGAGGACATCTTGGAAATAGTAAATAGCTTTGCCCTCAATCTCTTCAAGTTTGGAATAGAGGTTAAAGAAAACGAGATTAAAAGAAAGTTCACAGTAATAAGAAGTCCTTTCTTGGAGTACAACCTGAGGTCATGGTACTACACAGTCACTCCTACCAAGATTGTTTTCTTCCCTGTCACCGCGGAGGTTTGATTTTTACTTTAAAATTTCCACAATCTTGTCCCATATCTTTTCCGCCAGCTCCTTTTTACTCATTAGTGGGAACTTCTCATAACCTTCCCTGGTTACCCAGTAGACTTCGTTCACTTCACTTTCAAATGCAATTTCTCCCCTGTTGGCTATCACCACGTCGCTCTTTGCCTTTTCTATTTGCTTCCTTGCCTGCTCGATTAGCTCTTCTTCACTAACCCCATACTCCGCCTTGAAGCCCACCAAAAAGACATCGGGCTGGAGTTCCTTGACCCGCTGGATTATCTTCGGCGTTGGGACAAGCTCGATGACCAAGGGCTGGCCGCTCTTTATCTTACTTTCCGCTTTCTCCTTGGGGGTGAAGTCGCTAACGGCAGCTGCCAGAATAACAACGTCGTATTTCTTGGTTGAAAGCTCTTTTTCTATTGCCTCAAGCATCTCTTCGACTGTTTCAACCTCTATTTGGTTTTCGACAAAGCTCGGCACGCTTCCCTTGGTTCTTATGAGTGTCACTTCCGCTCCTCTAAATTCCGCCTCCTCGGCTATCGCAACACCCATCTTTCCGCTGCTCCTGTTGGTGATGAATCTTATCGGGTCTATGTACTCCCTTGTAGCCCCTGCAGTTACCAGGACTCTCTTCCCAGCTAAATCCTTCTTGTGAAGCTTTTTTATAACGCGATAAACTATTTCTTCTATCGAAGCTACTTTAGCCTTCCCTTCCTCAAACCTCGGCCCAATAAACTCGACTCCAAGCTTCTTGAGCTTTTCAATGTTCTCCTTTATTATCGGATGTTCGTACATCGTCGAGTGCATTGCCGGAGCAATCATTATCGGCGTATGGGCAAAAGCCGTCGTTACAACGGTGGTAACGGGAGTATCATCAATTCCGCAGGCTATTTTGCTTATCGTGTTAGCGGTTGCCGGGCATACAAGAATTAAATCTGCTTTGTTCCCGTGTTCTCCGGCAAGCTCAACATGTTCAACGAAGCCCGTTATTTCCGTAACCACTTTATTGCCAGTAGCAAATTCCATTGCGTAGGGATGGATTATCTTCTGAGCGTTTTCGCTCATAACTGCATGAACTTCTGCTCCGTGCCTTATGAGCTCCCTTGCAAGCTTGACACACTCCACGGCCGCTATGCTTCCCGGTATGGCAAGCACTATCTTCTTTCCAACGAGCTTCCGGCTCTTGGTTGCGTATATAAGCCTTACATGATGAAGCATTTCACTCACCAGAGAAAATTGGGGAGATTATATTTAAGGTTGCTGTTTTAGAGGATCTTTTTAAACTCCCTCTGCAGGAGAAAAGCATGCTTTTCTTCTAGGGCTCTTTCATCAACTATAAGGACAAGAATCGAATCTTTAAGCAGGATTTGATCCTTCAAATTAACGAGAAATCTAAAAACAGGCTCAAACCCGTTCTCTAGGATAAGATATTCAACCCCATCAATAATCAAAGCATCTCCACTTGTGGCCATAGTCACCGCCCAGTGAAGAATCTTTTCAAGGTGAGTTGGACTAACCGAATTCTCTTTTTCCACTTTGCTCAACCACAGAATAGGGAGTTTATACTTCTCAAAAAGATTGGGATTTCTAACAACCGCCAATATGTTCCTATCTCTAAGAATTTCGGTGATAAGATAATCAATGTTAAGTGAAGGATAAATATATGCACCTGAAGAAAGCGGCTTATCGCTCACCCTTCGCTTGTTATTTGGAATAAAAATTCCAAGAAAGTTCTTCATTATGCCAAAAGCAAACGGAATATAAAAAAGAGCAAAATAAGCGCTTTCTCCAATGACATCATTTTCAACAAATAACATTGCAAAATTAATACTCATCATGGCGACTTTAGTTATGAAAGAGTTCCTTATAAAATTTTTGTTAATAAGTTTTTAATGAACTTGGTTAGTAACAAGAGTTAAAACGATATCCAAACCTACTCCTCCCTCACAGCATCTTCCTCGAACTTCCTCATTTCTTCCCTTGTCCCCACCCACACAACTATAACAGGCTCAACTGTTATCATGCCGTCCTTTATCATTGGCTTTATCTCGTTTATAGCCCTCTCTATCATGTGCCCCCTATCCACGGCCTCAATTATTATCGGCAGATCCGTTGAAAGCCTTAAAACATCACTTGAGTGCACTCTACTCTTTTTTCCAAAGCCATAAATCCCTCTATATACAGTTGCCCCAGCAAGTCCCATCTCCCTCAGTTTTTCTACTATTGCCTTATAAAGCGGTCTTCCATGCCAAGTATCACTTTCCCCTATGTAAATTTTCATTCTTAGAGTATTCCAGTGTTCAATTTCTACCATCCTTTCACCTCCTTGCAAGAAGGAATCCCAAAAATACTAAACCTACGGTTATTATAACGTTTGCCGAGATGTTCATTAGGGCAAGAAAGTATTCTCTCTCCCTTAAAAGGCTAAAAGTCTCGTATGAAAAAGTCGAGAACGTACTCAATCCACCGCAGAACCCGGTTCCAAAAAAGGCTCTCCAGTTGGGAGAAACTTCATAGCCGAAGAAGATTAGTCCATATAAATAACCAAGCAGAAAGCTGGCTGTACTATTCACCAATAAAGTTCCTACCGGAAAATCCTTGTAAACTGGGAGTAAGCCCGCAATGCCATAGCGTATTATTGCTCCCAGCATTCCCCCAATGCCAACTGCCAAGAGGATTTTAGTGTTCATTCCCATACCTCCCAAGCAGTATTCAAAAGCTCAGAAGATCATTAAGTGCCCTCAACGCTCTATAGGTGTTTTGGAAGTTTGAAATCCCCATCTCAAGGCTCCTTCTAAAACCCCCGTTGGGATTCTGGAGAGCTCTTATAAACCTTATGTGAGGTTCTATGTAGCGAGGCTTTTCGTTAATAAGCCTTAAGCCCCTAACCGCGTAGAATGTTGGCTCCAGATAGGGTGGGAGAGAATAAGGTACCTCCGTAAAGCCGCCGTAAACTTCGCACTTGTGGAAGTGCCCTGTTTTTGGAACTGGGTATCCCAGCGCATTGAGCGAAAAGATCGCTTGGCAAGTCATGGTTGTTGTTGCCTGCTTCACACCATAGCCGTCGCCTTTCCTAAAGCTCTCAATGAAGTCCTTTATCTTCCTCTTCTCCGCGGAAGAAACTTTGTAATTTCCTGCTCTAAATGCCCTAAGCACCCAGTAGGTTGCTTCAAGTGGTGTTGCAGTTCCGAATTCCTCGCTCCCCCCAAGACCAACGGCAAATTTGCCTTCAAGGGGGCTATACTTTTCAAAGACCAGTGAAAGTCCTTCTTTTGCTAGGTCTTTTGCCCCTAGAATTGCGAGCCCTTCAACTGCCATGGCTATTGCAACAGTTGCTTGTTGGGGTTTTAGGGAGGTGTGTAAGAATTCTATTGTTTTTTCTTCATCTGGGACTTCTAGTCCAAGAAGATCATAGATTTTAACCGCATAGTAGGTGTCATTTACGTTTGTCTCATTTAGCAGGGAAACAAAGCAATAGCCACCGTCTTCGTGCCTTCTATCCTCAATATACCTTAAAACTGATCTAAGATCTACATAGTTCCCTAGCTTCGAGCCCATTCTACCGCCTCCCAAATTTTAGCGAAGAACAGGCGTCATCAGCCCTTAACGGGCGGTTCGGGCTCGAAGCCCCGGGCGGACGCCATCGCCCAAGGGCAAATTCTTAGGTAATTTTATAAGCTTTTCTTCTGGAAAGATAAAATAATAAGCAAGCGAGTGGTGAGACATGGAGCTTGTTGGATTCGTCCACGTTGGCAACACATTCAACGAAAAAGCAATCGCCGGAGCTTACAGGAGAGTTAACAACTATTTTAAATCAAAAAACCTTCCAATAAGGCTTGTTTATCTTGGAGAACTTGAATTGGGCCCCGGTTATCTCGTTAATATCTACACGGACGGTGGGAGTGTTAAGGGGTACCCCTTGGAGGGAATTACCGAACTTTTGCATGCGAAACTTATACATGCCCGAGAAGAGCTTTTTGAGAAGAAGAAGGCAAGGGCGGAAAAGAACAATAGTTCCGAAGAAGAGGTTACCATGAACAAGATATTCGGAATAGTGAACTTCCCCATAGTTTCGAGAAATCCCTACCTAGATTTTTATGAGAAATTTTTGGGGATTCAGCAGGATTTCCACGAACTAAAGGTCATGGTTCTTTCAATAAAACCTTTTGAATCTGAAAACAAGAAACTTTTTGAGGATAGACTTTTCAAAGGGATTTTACACGAAATAGGGCACGCTTTCGGATTAAATCACTGTCAAGAGGACTGCGTTATGAACCCCCCAAAGGTCATTGCCGAATGGGACTTAAGAAGGGACGATTTCTGTGAAAAGTGCTTTTTGGAGCTGAAAAGAAATGTTAGAGGGGAAACGGATTAGCGTTGTTATTCCAGCTTACAACGAGGCAAAAAGAATTGGAAAGGTTCTCTCAAAAATCCCGGAGTTCGTTGATGAGGTTATTGTTGTGGACGATGGGAGCAGAGACAACACTTCAGAGGTCGCAAAAAGTTATGGAGCAAAGGTAATCCGACTTGAGGAAAATCAAGGAAAAGGGGCAGCAATGAGAGAAGGGATCAAGAATGTAAGTGGTGATATTGTGGTTTTTATGGATGCAGATGGCCAGCACAATCCAGAGGAAATTGAGAAGCTCCTCTATCCAATTTTGAGGGGGGAGGCAGACTTTGTTATAGGCTCTCGGCTGATAAAGGCACAAGGAAAAAGACCGCTTATAAGAAAGATAAGCAACTTTCTGAGTACCGGCTTAATAAAGTTCAAGCTAGGCATTGATGTTAAGGACACCCAAAGCGGATTTAGAGCCATCAAGAGGGAATTCCTACCGGAAATAGAGAGCAAAAGATATGAAGTTGAGACTGAAGTTTTAATAAAAGCCGTGAAAATGGGAGCGAGAGTTAAGGAAGTCCCGGTGGAAAGAATCTATGGGGTTGAGACGGGCCATTTCAGGTTTGAAGACGTTTTGAGGTTCATCCACTCCCTTATCAAGTACTGAGGTGGGTATATGGAGAGAGCAATATTTGAAGCGATAAAGCTTGCTGTCACAAAAATTCCCGACGACGTTGTTAAATCCTTGCGAGAGGCCTACGAAAAGGAAGATAACCCAACTGCAAAGTTCAACCTTGAAAACATTTTGAAAGCCGTTGAAATTGGAAAGCGAGAGCAAATCCCTGTATGCCAAGATACCGGAACAGTGACTTTCTTCGTAGAGGCTGGAATCGAAAGCCCATACTTAAGAGAAATCAAAGAGGCAATAGCTTCAGCTCTGGAAAAGGCAACGAAGGAAATCCCCCTAAGACCAAACTCCCTCGATGTAGTTACGAACAAAAACGTTGGGAACCTCCCGATTATTCATTGGGAGCTTGTAAATGGCGACAAGATAAGGGTAGCAATCCTCCCAAAGGGTGGAGGTAGCGAAAACTGCTCTGCCTTAGCAATGCTTACTCCCGCAGAAGGCTTTGAAGGTGTGAAGAGGGCTGTTGTTGAGAGAGTCAAAGAATGCGGCGGGAAGCCCTGTCCTCCAGTAATAATAGGAATTGGCATTGGAGGGAGTGCAGACTTTGCATTAAAGCTTGCCAAAAAAGCCCTGTTAAGACCCGTAGGAGAGAGGCACAGAGACAAAAGGATAGCAAAATTCGAGGGGGTGCTACTTGAAGAGATAAACTCTCTAGGAGTAGGCCCCATGGGGATTGGGGGAAGAACAACTGCTCTAGACGTCAAGGTTGAGATCACTTATAGACACCCGGCTTCATTCCCTGCTGGAATCGTTTTCCAGTGCTGGGCTCATAGGAGGGCTTTTCTGGAGATAAGCTCAAACGGAGATGTGAGAATATGGCAGTGAAGCTGAGAACACCCCTAAATGAGAAGGAGGTATTAAAGCTCAAAGCCGGGGACTTGGTTTACCTTTCCGGAGTAATATACACGGCAAGGGACTTGGCACACAGGAAAATACTTGAGGAGGGAGCGCCTTTTGATTTAAGAGGAGCTGTTATCTATCACTGCGGCCCCATAGTACAGAAAGAGAGCGGAAGATATAGGATAGTCTCCGCGGGCCCAACAACAAGCGCGAGAATGAACAGACACCTCGAAAAAATCCTAAGCATGGGAATCAAAGGCATCATAGGGAAAGGCGGGATGAATCCAGAACCCTTTAAAGAACATAGGGCAGTTTACTTTGCATTTACTGGTGGTGCTGGCTCTCTGGCTGCAAAGAGCGTAAAAAGAGTTTTGGACGTTTACTGGCTTGAGGAGCTTGGAATTCCTGAGGCGGTTTGGGTTCTAGAGGTTGAGGACTTTCCGCTCATAGTGGGAATAGACGCTTTTGGGAACTCCTTATACTCTAACCCCCGCTGAGAACTGGCATGACCTTTATTTCATCCCCTTCCTCAACTACTGCATCTCCCCTTGCGGGCTTGCCGTTGATGAGGATTATCTTGTCATGGAATTCGTCATACCTTGGGATTAGCTCCCTAAGTATCTCATCCACGGTCTTGGGCCTGTCGAGCTTTATCTCAAGCTCTCTAGCTTTGGCAAGATGAGCAAAAGCTCCCATAAGCCTGATTTTCACCATATGCATCACCACAGATACTATTCTCTGTCAGCTGATAAATTTTGTTGTCCTTTTTACTTTGTTTTGTTGTTTGTTGTTTTTACTTTTGTCTTTTCGTTTTTTCCAATGGTAAATTATATATAGTTTGAGGGCTTATTACTTATGAAAATTTCCTCATGCTTGGGGGGGCGAATGAGAAAGATAATTGCGCTGGTAGGAATTTTATTTTTTTGTATCCCTAAATTGGTGATGAAAATGAGAAAGAGCGTTATTTGGGTGGCGGGTCTATTGTCCATTTTGGTAGTTGCACTCTTAGGTTACTCTTATGAAGCACCGGATATTCAAAAAATACAATCAAAACTGGAACAGATCCCCACGGAGGATTACATCTATGTAGAAAATGCGACCCTATATGCAGTTCAAAACGCCTCCACAGGCATTGAGCGTATAACTGCTTACCATCTAATATACCTCAAAAAGTCTAAAGGGAAGTATACCTTCAATGGCTCCGTAAGGTACTATGTAAATGGGACTTATAAGTATGGATACTCAATTTATTTTGAATTTTTCGGAGGTAATGTCTCAGGGTACGTAAACGTTAATGGTACAATGTATGACATAAAAGACAAAGAATGGGAAAAAATAACAGGAATAACAAGGGAAGAACTAATACAACGGGAAATATACTCTTCATTCCGGATAGAAAGGTTGAAAATCTTATTAAATGAGTCCAAGTGGCAGCTAAAGCAGAGGAGACTATTCTCTGGAACTTATGAATTCAAGGGAGTTTATAAGGATTCTAAGGTCGAGCTTAATAACTAACCGCCAGATATCCAAGATAACCATCAACATAGAAACTCCCTACGGATCCAAAATCCACAACGAACTGATATTGGAGAACAAGTTATCATGAGCATACCTTACTTGAACTTTTTTCATTTTCTTTTGAAAATCTCTTTTCAAAACAAGAGAAGTCAAGAAGCCCAAGAGACAAAAAAGATAAAGAAAAAAGCTCACTCGAGCTTCGTAACCTTCTCAAGCTCTGGGATGACGAACTCAAGGTTGAGCTCCTTAAGTGTCTCCTTCTTTGGAATACCCCTCTCGTCCCAGCCCCTGAGCTTGTAGTATTCGCTGAGTAGAGCGTCATACTTGTCCTTCTCAAGGTGCTGACCTTTGTATGGGCCGCTCTTAAGGCCTTCTTTGAACCACCTCTCAGGCGGATAGTCCATCTCTCTGCCCCAGTTGCCGTTGTATTCTCTAACCCAGTAAGCCCTAATGAGGGCGTAAACTCTATCGGCTGCCTTGTAGAGGTCGTCCCATGTGTACTTAACACCGGTGATTGCTTCGAGAAGCTTCGGATAGTAATCCAAGCTTAGGCCAACTTCAACCCATGGCAATCTACAGGCAGTGAGCATCTCAAAGAGGCCACCTCTAAGTCTTTGCAATTCAATAACCTTTGCGGCCTTTTCTGGGTCGTAGGTTATCTTGTACTCAACTTTCTGGGCCTTTTCGCCTTCAATTGGTGCGGTACCAATTTCCCATGCAATGACCCACGCTTCCTTGTGGTGAGCACCGATTGAACTAGTTCCATATGCCAAGGCCATTGCCGGATAGATGTAACAGTTGTAACCGCTGACCTCAAGACCTTTTACGTGCATTGCAAAGTCCTTGGCACCGAGCTTTTCGCTCATCACTTTGACACCCTCGGCTGCAAGGTTTCCAAGTTCACCCCTTCTGTAGGCTATGTCCAATGCAAGCTGCTTGGCCTTCTTGAAGTCACCAAATTCTGGAGCATCGTCATCTTTTATTATGCCCTTCTCCTTAGCTTCCATCACGTAGGATATCGCGACTCCCAGCGAGATTGTATCAAGGCCCATCTCGTCGGCAATTCTGTTGAGAACTGAGACCTCGTTAAGCTTTCCTATGCCAAGGTTTGAACCCAATAGGGCGACGTTTTCATAGTCCAGCTCACTCTCCTGACCTTCAGCATCAAGAACCACGTTTCCACAGGGCATGTTACAGTATGGACAGCCCCTCTGCTTAACCTTCATACCTTCCATTGTGTAGCCGTCTATTGAGCGGGCGAACTCAAAAGAGCCGTCGCTGAAGTTCCTCGTCGGCAAGGCGGAGTTCTCATTTGTCCATTCCACAGCGGCCATCGTTCCCTGTCTGTGCCAGAACGGATAGCCAGGTGAGTTGAGAATTGCATCGTAGGCTTCTTGTGAAAGTTCTTTAAGCTTCTCCTTGTCCGCAACGGGAATTTCCTTGGTACCCTTGATAACTACCGCCTTGAGCTTTTTGCTTCCCATTACTGCACCCATACCGGGTCTTCCGGCAGCCCTTCCTTCCTGGGAGATAACAACGGCATACTTAACGAGGTTCTCTCCACCGGGACCTATGCTTAGAATTCCGACGTTTTTGCCGTGTATCTCTTTGAGTTCCCTTTCAGTTTCAAAGGTGGTTTTGCCCCAGAGGCCCTCAGCACTCAAAATGCTAACGTTATCATCCTCTATGTAGATGTAAACCGGCTTTTTGGCCTTACCTTCAACAACGAGCGCATCATAACCGGCTTTTCTTAAATGCACAGTAGCCATTGTTCCAAGGTTCCCATCACCATAACCGCCTGTTAGGGGGCTCTTAGCAGCTATAACCATCTTTCCGCCGCTTGGGGTTGGAAGACCGTTGAAAGGACCGGTGGCAAATACAAGCTTGTTCTTTGGGCCAAGAGGATCCACGTTTTTGGCTTCGTTCCAGAGAATCCATGCTGCTAAACCTCTACCACCAATAAAATTCTTCGCAACTTCCGGAGAATATTCCTGCACCCAAACTTTGTTGTTTGTTAGATCAACTCTTAGGATTCGTCCCCACCAACCGTTCATAGAAGACCACCAAAGTTCATTAACGTTTGAATTTTAATAAAGGTTTTGGGTTCATAAAATAGTTTAATTGACGTAAAGCAAGAAAACAGCTTTATTTAACAATTACTCCCCAAATAAGCTTTTTTGTTTAGCATAATTATCCGAAGAATTTTTGAGAAAGAGGCAACACAATCGAAAGCTAACCATTCCAAAATTCAAAAGGTTTAAACTTTATAATATTCCACGTACCATTTCATATCATGTGGTTCAGGAGGGTTGAGATTGAAGAAATCAGAAAAGCAAGAGAAGCGCTGCCCCATTACTTTTCGATCTTAAGCGGAGAAGAAAAGCCAAACTTCTTCTATGCAAAGCAGGTAGAGGTCAGCTTCAGAGAGGATGATGCACTTGAGAGTTTGTGGGAAATCCACGAGGAGGGCATGGAAAAGCTGAGGGAAAATGATCTAAAAGAGAGCCCCGAAAAGAGCCTCCTCGACTTGAAAGCCATAATAGCCCGTAGAATGCTTGAAAGCTGTGAGCTGTGCGAGTTTAAATGCCACGCAAATAGATTTGAAGAGATCGGCTACTGCAGAGTGAAAGAAAGTTTAGTGGCGAGTGATTTTCTCCACATAGGGGAGGAGCCAGAGCTTGTGCCGTCTTATACAGTCTTCTTTTCCGGATGCAACTTTAGGTGCGTGTTCTGTCAGAACTGGGACATAAGCCAGTACCGCGTGGGCTTGAGGTATTCTCCAGAGGATATGGCCACCAAGGTAGCCGTGGCATATGCCGAAGGGGCTAAAAACGTTAACTTCGTCGGTGGTGAGCCAACTCCTAACCTTCCTTTTATCCTTGAGACTCTAAAGTACGTCAAAGTTCCCATTCCAGTGGTCTGGAACTCAAACATGTATATGAGCGAAAAAAGCATGAAGCTTTTGGATGGAATTGTAGATGTTTATCTGGCGGATTTCAAATGGGGTAATAACGAGGATGCCCTCAAATACTCAAGAGCTCCCAGATACTGGGAAACCGTTACGAGGAACTTTTTACTGGCTAAACAGCACTACAAAGCCGAGTTCCTGATAAGGCATCTCGTAATGCCAGGACACCTGGAGTGCTGCACAAAGCCGATTTTAAAGTGGATCAGCGAAAATCTCGGTAAGAGTGTTAGGGTTAACGTGATGTTCCAGTATCGGCCGGAGTATAAAGCCCACGAATACCCCGAAATCGATAGAAGGCTCACAAACGATGAGATGTTTAAAGCGGCAGAATTTGTGAAGGAGTTTGGATTAAAAAACGCGCTGGTGGGATAAACAGAAAATCTTCAGGATTCACTATCCCCCTGCCCTTGACCTCATCAATGCATTCATAAATTTCTCGATTTCTTCACTGCTCCCATCAACCACTATCTCCCACCTGGGCATCCCAAAAAACGGCTCTGCCTCTTGGATTTCTACTCTTATTTTAGCTTTGGAATTTTCCTTGATTTTAAGAAGCTCCTCGGGAGGGATTGCAACTATTAGTTTTCTCCTCATGGAAAAAGATAGGGGAAGGATTTAAAATACCTTTCGAATCTCAGAAAACTTAATTAATCCTGAAGAAAAAAGGAAAATGGTGAGAGAAATGCAACTTCCGTCTCATAAAACAAAGATAATCGCCACAATAGGGCCTGCATCCAGGCAAAGGAGCACTATAGAAAAGATGATAGAAGCTGGAATGAGTGTCGCGAGAATAAACTTCTCCCATGGAACTTTTGAGGAGCATACAAAGACTATCGAGTTGGTGAGAGATGCTGCCGAGAAATTAGGGAGGAGAGTGGCAATTTTAGGCGATCTGCCAGGACTAAAAATGAGGGTCGGAAAGCTGAAGGGGGACTCTATAACTCTAAGAAAGGGAGAAAAAGTCGTTCTCACAACAAGAGATGTTGAAGGCGACGAAACGACCATTCCTGTCGAGTTTAAAGACTTTCCAAAGCTGGTTTCAAAGGGTGATACCATATACCTAAGCGATGGCTACATAATGCTGAGGGTTGAAGAAGTTAAGGGCAATGACGTCGAATGTGTAGTGGTTAACGGAGGAATATTGTTCTCCCACAAGGGAATAAACATTCCAAAAGCCAACCTTCCAATTGAAGCGATAACTCCAAGGGACCTCGAGATAATAGAGTTTGCAATTGAACATGGAATAGACGCCATAGGTTTGTCCTTCGTAGGCTCTGTGTATGACGTGCTCAAGGTGAAGAGCTTTCTTGCAAAGAAAAACGCAGAGCTCTTCATTATTGCAAAGATAGAGAGACCGGATGCTGTGAGAAACTTTGATGAGATCCTAAACGCAGCGGATGGAATAATGGTAGCAAGGGGCGACCTCGGTGTTGAGATGCCAATTGAAAAGCTCCCCATAATGCAAAAGCAACTCATAAAAAAGGCAAATCTAGCTGCAAAGCCAGTAATAACCGCCACCCAAATGCTTGTCTCAATGACCACTGAAAAGATACCCAGAAGGGCAGAAGTAACAGATGTCGCGAACGCAATACTTGACGGTACAGATGCCGTAATGCTTTCAGAGGAAACGGCCATAGGAAAATATCCCGTTGAAGCAGTTGAGATGATGGCAAAGATAGCTAAAGCAACAGAAGAATACAGAGAATCCCTAGGATATTCCAGACTGCGCAGTTGGATTGAATCACTGCCGCAAAAAAGCACTATAAAAGAGGCAATAACCCGCAGCGTCATAGATGCTCTCTGTGCCATAGACATAAAATACATCTTAACCCCCACAAAAACGGGGTTAACCCCAAGGTTAATATCTCGCTTCAAACCCAAGCAGTGGATCCTCGCTTTCTCAAGCAATGAAAAGGTCTGCAATAACTTGGCCTTTTCATACGGAGTCTACCCATCCCACATGGACGAGGGCTTCACTGAAAAGGACATAATAATGCTGGTAAAGGGATTGGGAATAGCTAAAGAGGATGATACAGTGCTCCTAACGGAAGGAAAACCAATAGGAAAAACCGTAGGAACAAATACAATGCGTATCTTCCAGATTCCTTAGACTTCTTCAAACATTATTCCCTTTTCCTCCATAAATTTCTTTGCCTTTTCAACCTCCTCTTCCGACTCTCCAAAGATAATTATTCCGATGTATTTTCCAAAGCCCTTTGGGGAAGAGTGTATCCTCACCTTGAACTTGCCCAACGTCTCATTTAATATTGGAGCGAGCTTTGATTCGTCCGTTATCTCTGCAAGTAGCTTTCTCTGAACAAATGTTTTCTTTCCAAGTCTGGGGAGCACTTCTTCCTCAAGCATTGCCTTCATTTCCTTTGGCATTCCCGGAAGGACAAATATTTTTGTTTTTTCATGAACCAAAAACGCTCCCGGTGCAGCCCCGACAGAGTTGTTGAGCATCTCAGCCCCCTTTGGAAGATATGCCATCTTTTTACGTGCGTCATTGATTTTCGGATCATCTACGAGGCCTTTCTCATAGAGCTCCAAGTAAAACTGTTCAATTCTCTTGAGTGCATCCTCTCTCAATTCAAGCTCAATGTCAAGGGCCTTGGCAAGGGCAAGCATTGTAACATCGTCGTGCGTGGGGCCTAATCCTCCAGCGATTATTAAAACTTCTGGCTTTCGGGATAGCGACTCTCTGATTACAGTTTTTATATCTTCAACGTCATCCCCCACAGTTGTTATTCTCTTCACCCAGTAGCCTCTTTCCGTGAGCTTTTGGGCTATAAATGCGGAATTGCTGTCGACAGTGTTGCCCGTCAGCAGTTCATCTCCCACAGTAACTATCTCCGCAAACATATCTACCACCCTAATTCAATTGAACTTTCTGGATTTAATCTTTACAGTTCATTCAGGAGGTATGCCCCGTTATCCTAACAGTATCCTCTCCCATAGAAACCCTTTAAAAGCCCAATTTCAAACCCACTCACAATGATAGAGACAGTGAAAGACGACTTTGTTAAGACTTATCGTTTGCATCAAAGCCTTGAAGCCCTCGAGCGGGTTAGGGGAGAGATTAGTGAAGAAGCCTATGAAAGGTTAAAAAGCCTAGTCCATTACAGACTTTACGGGAAAGAATTTAATAGAGAAAAAATCAGGGAAAAAATCGCCCTCGCATTTTCAATGGGAAGCGACAGCACTGCCTCGCTTTTAATCCTTCGATGGGCGGGATTTGAAGTAGTCCCGGTTATGGTAAAGCTCCCTCAAATGAGGGACGTAATACTCTTCAGAGCTCAGGAGTACGGAGCAGTTTTTGTTGAAATCCCGGAATACATGGAGACTATAAGCGCGCAGATAAAAAAGAAGGCTCCTATCTGCGGTAAATGTCATTCAATGATAATGGAAGCAGTTAAGGACTACGCAAGGAAAAACGGGATAAAAATAGTTGCTTCAGGGGACCTGCTGAGCTTCGGAAGCATTTCGATTTACAAAGAGGAAGACCTGATAAAGCTAAACCTACCTGCCTTTTTAGCCCTTGATAAAAGAGAAGCAATAAGCCTCCTCGGCAGAAAATACGCATTGGGCTTTGGATGTTCCTTGTGGAAAAACGCTACCAAAAGTGCGCCGATTTTAAAACGCTTCGGCATTCAGAGAGTGTTAAGGGAGCTCAGAGCGGGAGCGATAGACAAGGAGATAGCAAATGCCCTCATCAGAGACATCCTCAAAAATTGAGGGGGTGAGAGCATGAAAAGAGAGCAGTCTCTGCTTCAAATCATTAAGGAGCGAGCTGCAAAAATCTCCATTCGGAAGAGAAAGAAAAGAAACCTCCTTCTTCTTGCAATTTCAATGTTCTTAGCCAATGTAAGCTGGGGAATAGCCTATCCATACCTCGGTGTATACATGAAAGCCCTGGGAGGATCACTTTTTCTTGTCGGGCTTTTGAGTGTTGCTTTCAATTTGACATCCAGCATAGCCCAGTACCCCTTTGGATACCTTTCCGATAAAACCGGTAGAAGAAAACCGTTCATAGCATTTGGAATCTTTTCTTCAGGTATTGCGTACCTTTTTGTAATATTTGCCACAACTCCCTCAGCGCTCCTCGGGATAAGGATTCTTCAGGGAGTGTTAAGCTCTTCAATTTTTCCCGCCCATACTGCCTTTATTACCGAGCTTTCGGTTATGGAAAAGGTGGGTTCAACATTTGGGTTCTTTAACTTCGTTGAAAATATGGGGTACATGCTGGGGAACTTTGTGGGAAGCGGAATAGTTAAAGTCCTCGGTATCAAAAGTGCTTTTATTATCTCCGCACTGATATCAATTGTTTCAGCCGGAATAGTGATGCTTATCAAAGAAACCCCTCACCAAACTTCACATTCTGAGGGGTTGATACTAACTCAGGAAAGCAGAGAGAGCGAGAGGGTTATTTTCAAGGGTAGCGCTTTTAAGAGCCTTCTGAAGGGAAAGCTGGGCATTTTTTACTTATCCGTCTTGTTTGCAATGATAGCTTCCGGCCAGGTTTACTCCGTGCTCTCCGTGTACTTTGAAGAGAGATTTGGGAGCCAATGGGTTGGAATTCTCTTCGGTGTTGATTCCCTAGCAGCTGCCTTAAGTGCCCCCTTCATAGGCAGGGCTATTGATAAAAAGGGCGCGAAAAAGATTTTCATCTTGTCGCTAGTGGGTTACATGGTGGTGTTCTACGGGTATGGAGCAGTTAAAAGCATAAATCTGATGATAGCCCTTTCAATACTCTCGGGAGTGAAGTGGTCTGCCTTTGTTAGCGCAGCATCAGCCTACGTAGCACTGAAAACAGAGGACAGGATAAGGGCACAGGCTATGGGAATGCTAAATACGATGATGAGCATCGGATGGGTCGTTGGGCCTCTAATAGGGGGATATCTAAGCGAAATAAGCTTTGGACTTAACTTCTTATCTTCGTTAGTACCCCTTGCTCTGGCAGTTGCGTTGATGTTTGCTCCAAAAAATCTTAAAAGGCACTAAAGGAAGGTAGTCATATGCTCTACATCGAAATACTTGGAAATCTTCCGGAAATGGCTCAAGGCGAAGTTAAAGCGTTACTGGAAATGGCTAGCCCAGAGTTTAAAATCATTGAGAGGGATTACCTGTTCCTTGCTGTTAAGGGCGATAAAAGGGCGTTTCCATTCCTCGATAGGCTAGGCCTGGCACACGAATACGGCGAGCTTTTGTTTTCCGCTGAGAGCCCGGAGGAACTGTATTCAAAAGCAGAGAGTATTGAATGGGAAAAATACATCAGGGGAACTTTTAAAGTGGACCGGGAAACCATGGTAAACTGCTCGCATGAAGTAGAAGATGTTGAAAGAAAAGTTGGGGCAATAGTTTCAAAAAGAGGGTTCAAAGTGAATCTAAGCTCTCCCCAAACATTAATCAGAGTTTACTGCGGAAAAAAGCTCTGGGTTGGAGTTAGAAAGAAATTTTTCGAAGCGAAGGAGTTTAACGAGCGAAAAGCTGACAAAAGGCCATTCTACAAACCCATAGCCTTGCCCCCAAGAGTAGCGAGAGCAATGGTCAATCTGGCAAGGGCTAGAAAGGAAGTTCTTGACCCTTTTATGGGGACGGGTGGAATACTCATAGAGGCAGGACTCATGGGACTGAAGGTCTATGGGGTAGACCTAAGGAGAGACATGGTCGAAGGTGCCAGGAGGAATCTGGAACATTATGGAGTCAAAAACTACGTTTTAAAGCAGGGGGATGCTACAAGGCTTAGAGAGCTCTTTCCGGATAAAACGTTTGAAGCTGTTGCAACTGATCCTCCTTACGGAACCTCCGCAACCCTAGGGGGGAGAAAAAGAGAGGAACTGTATGAAAAAGCCCTCGCAAGCATATATGAAGTGCTTGATGGATATTTAAGCATAGCTTTTCCCGCGCAGTTCAATGCCGAGAGGGTAGCTGAGAGGATTGGGTTTGAAGTTTTGGAAAAATATTACCAGAGGGTTCACTCCTCTCTAGATAGATATTTCTATGTTATGCGCATCTAAAGCACCTTTCTCGAAATCTGTCTCATGTTCTTCTTTTTTGTGTTTATAACTTGGTTTTAGATTTTAACAAAAAAGTTATAAAATTCTCGGAGTGCATAAAATTGGGTGGAAACATGGAAGGGTATGACATAAGACCCGTAGAGAAGAATAAAAGGACGTTTACTTTCCTAACAATCTTCGCAATATGGTTCGGAGCAGGAATAAGCATTGCAGAATTCTGGGCAGGGGCTTTGCTAACTCCAGCGCTCTCACTTGGTATGGCGGTACTGGTAATAATCATCGGCCACATCTTGGGAAATGCAGTGATGGGTTTAATAGCCATCGAAGGTGAGGAAACTGGACTACCAACTATGGTGCTCTCTAGGGCTCCTCTCGGAATCAAAGGTTCGATTTTACCGTCACTCTTGAACTACCTCCAGCTTATAGGGTGGACAGCAATAATGCTCATAGTTGGAGCAAACGCCATGAATGCAGTATCAAAAGTCCTCGGTTTTGAGAGCTATGCCCTCTGGGTAATTCTCCTGGGCATCCTCGTTACAGGATGGACATATATTGGTCCAAAAAACTGGGAAAAGCTCGAAAAAATAGCAGCTCTGCTTTTGCTTGCATTGAGCCTGTGGCTTACCTACGTTACACTCAAGAGGTTCCCCTTAGGTGAGCTCCTTTCCAAGCCCGGAACTGGAGAAATAGGCATTATGCTAGCGCTGGACTTGGTAATAGCAATGCCTCTTTCTTGGGCGCCACTAATAGCAGACTATTCGAGGTTCGCCAAAGGTAAGGGCTCAGCATTTTGGGGCACCTACTTAGGCTACTTTGTGTCCTCAAGCCTGTTCTACTTTGTTGGGGCTTTGACAAACATGGCAATCGGCGAAGGAGACCCCATTAAGATCATAGCCGCCTACGGCATTGGAATTCCGGCCATGCTGGTAATTATTTTCTCCACGGTCACCACAACGTTCCTCGACGTTTACTCAGCCGCAATAACCTACAAGAACATCTCACCGAAAGCGGACGCAAAGAAACAGGTACTCCTAGTTGGTTTCCTTGGGACTCTATTAGCCCTTGTTTTCCCAATGGAGCAGTATGAAAGCTTCTTGCTTCTCATAGGTGGAGCGTTCGTGTCTCTAGCTGCAATAATGATAACAGACTACTTCCTAGTCAGAAAGACCTATACTCCAGAGGAGCTGCTCGATGAAAACGGCCCATTTGCTGGATACAACTTAAAGGCAGTAGCAATCTGGGCGATAGGGTTTGCATTCTATATGGGGCTGGCTGTGGAAGGCCTCTTTGGGCTTCACATTCCGATTTTAAGTGAACTTGGCTTCAGGCTCGGCTCAAGTATTCCAACGTTTCTTCTTGTGAGCACCATTTACTACTTGCTTGAGAGGTGGTGAAGATGGAGTGGATCGGCGAAGCACTTGAAAAATTAAGAGAAAAAAGGCCACTGGTGCACAACATCACGAACTATGTTGTGATGAACACCACCGCAAATGCTCTCCTTGCAGTAGGAGCTTCACCCGTCATGGCCCATGCGATAGAGGAGCTCGAAGAGATGGTTAGCTTAGCTGATGCACTCGTAATAAACATTGGAACCCTCGATGAGCATAAGATATACTCAATGTTTAAAGCCGTTGAGGTTGCCAAAGAGCTCAAAAAGCCAGTAGTTCTTGATCCCGTCGGTGCTGGGGCAACAAAGCTGAGGACAAAGACCTCTCTAAACCTGCTGGAATTAGGGGATATAAGCGTGGTGAGGGGCAACTTCGGTGAGATAGCCGCCCTTCTTGGCAAGCATGGCAAAACTAGGGGCGTGGATTCAGCAGTTTATGATAAAGATGCCGCGAAAGACCTAGCCAAGAAAGCGGCTGAAAAGTTCGGAACGGTGGTAGCGGTTACCGGTGCTGTGGACTACGTGAGTGATGGCGAGAGAACTTATGCCATAGAAAACGGAACCTCTATGCTCGGAAGGGTTACGGGAACCGGGTGCATGGCTACAGCAATAATAGGAGCATTTTTAGCAGTTGAAGAACCTTTGAAAGCCGCTATAGCGGGGCTCACAACATTTGAAATCGCTGCTGAGAAAGCTGTTGAAGAGTCCCCATATCCGGGAAGCTTTCACATGAAGCTCTACGACTGGCTCTACAGGATTGATGGGGCGCTCATAAAAGAGAGGGCGAAGGTGAGGGAAGTTGAACCTTAGAAAAAAGCTGAGGCTTTATGTTATAACTGATAGAAGGTTGAAGCCAGAAGTAGAAAGCGTGAAAGAAGCCCTCGAAGGTGGTGCAACCTCCATCCAGCTCAGGATAAAAAACGCTCCAACGAGAGAGATGATAGAAATCGGCAAAGAAATAAGAAAGCTCACAGAGGAGTACGACGCCCTCTATTTCGTTGATGACAGAGTGGATGTGGCTTTAGCAACAAACGCAGACGGAGTCCAGCTGGGTCTAGAGGATATGCCCATTTCCCTGGCTAGAGATATAGCGCCGAATTTGGTTATTGGGGCTTCGGTTTACAGTTTGGAGGAAGCTCTGCACGCGGAAAAAGAAGGGGCCGACTACTTAGGGGCAGGTTCAGTCTTTCCCACATCCACAAAGAAAGATGTCAGAGTTATCGGCATAGAGGGGCTTAGGAGAATAGTGGAGTCGGTGAAAATTCCCGTTGTGGCTATAGGGGGTATAAACCACGAAAACGTTAAGGAAGTCCTCAAAACCGGCGTCGATGGAGTTGCAGTAATTTCCGCGATAATGGGGGCTGAAAACATAAGAGAAGCCACTGAAAGAATGAAAAAGATTATAGAGGAGGTTATCAGATGAAGGCTGAAACAAAGACACAAAAGCTCGCTTATGTAGGCATTTTCACTGCATTGGGGGTAATTCTGGGCACGATTTCTTTTCCAGTTGGTCCAACAAAAGTCGCTCCTTTCCAGCACTTTATAAACGTAATAACGGGAGTCCTGTTAGGCCCCTGGTGGGCCTCTTTAACGGCACTTTTCATAGGGATACTGAGAATGTCTCTAGGAGTGGGCACAATATTCTCAATACCCGGTGGAATCCCAGGGGCTTTCACTGTAGGACTGGCTTATAAACTCATGAAGAACGACTGGGTTGCTTTTAGCGAGCCCCTTGCTACAGTTTTTATAGGAGGCACGTTAAGTGCTCTATTATTTGGCCCTCTCATAAATGTTTACAAGGGAGTTACATGGTTCTGGATTGCTTTTGCTCCAAGCACTCTAGTGGGTACCACTTTGGGATTCTTCACCCTTAAAGCTCTAAGAAGAATGGAGGTGATAGAGTGATTAAGAAGGCCCTGACTATAGCAGGAAGTGATAGTGGAGGTGGGGCGGGGATAGAGGCAGACTTAAAGACCTTCTCTGCCTTTGGTGTTCATGGCTTGGTTGCAATAACCTCAGTAACAGCCCAAAACACCCAAGAAGTAAGGGCGATATATGATGTTGCACCAGAAGTTGTTGCAAAGCAGATAGAAGCGGTTGCCGATGACATAGGAGTTGATGCAGCAAAGACCGGAATGCTGAGCAATGCGGAGATCATCAAGGCTGTCGCAAAGACTGTGAGGAAGTATGACTTTCCACTGGTGGTTGATCCAGTGATGATAGCCAAGAGCGGAGCACCTCTGCTGAGAGAAGATGCAATGGATGCCCTTATCGAGAAGATCATCCCTCTCGCAAAGGTTGTAACTCCCAACAAGCCGGAAGCCGAAAAGCTGAGCGGAATGAAGATTAAGAGCCTTGAAGACGCAAGAAAGGCTGCAAAAATCATAGTGGAGGAGCTTGGAGCTGAAGGGGCAATAGTCAAGGGTGGGCATCTTGGACTGAGCGAAGCTGTTGACGTGCTATACTTCCACGGTGAGTTCAAAGAGTACAGGGCACCGTTTGTTGACGGCTGTACCCACGGCACAGGATGTTCTTTTTCTGCAGCAATAACGGCAAATCTAGCCAAGGGAAAAGAGCTTGAGGAGGCAGTTAGAATTGCAAAGGAGTTCATAACGATGGGAATCTACTATGGAGCAAAGATAGGTCACGGACACTGCCCCGTTAACCAGAACGCCTGGATAGAGATTCCTGCTGAAAAATGGAGGGTTTATGAAGCTCTAAGGAATGCCGTCAAGGAGCTCCTGGCAATTGAAGGGCTTTCTCATTACGTGCCAGAAGTGGGCATGAACTTTGTCTACGCACTGCCAAAGCTCTACGCAAGGAGCAAAGAGAATGTTGCAGGGGTCAGGGGAAGGATAGTAAAGTTCGGAAGCACGGTAAAGCCTGTGGGCGACGTGGAATTTGGAGCCTCAGACCACATAGCAAGGGCGGTTCTAACCTTTATGGAATTCTTCCCCGAAACAAGAAGCGCATTAAACTTAAAATACAGCAAGGGGCTGATTAAGAAAGCCTCCGAGTTGGGGCTTAGAGTTTCATTCTACGACAGAAGAGAGGAGCCAGAGGGAATAAAAGCCAAAGAAGGAAGCACTATTCCGTGGGGAATACGAACTGCAATTGAAAGGGTAAACAGCAAACCTGACATAATTTACCACCTCGGGGATTGGGGCAGGGAGGCAATGATCCTAATATTTGGGGAGAGCCCAGAGATTGTATTAAGAAAACTCAAAATGCTTATCCAATAGTCTTGTATCATGTTTGGATTCTCTCTTTTTGGTTTTTCTGCTTTCTGAAGGATTAATTTTGAGTTTAAGGCTCTAGGAATGCTCTGGAAGTCTTTAGTAACTGAAGGTTACTATCTTACAAAGAGTTACAAGTTTTTGAGAGTTTTGTAACGAAATTTTTTCGAAGTTTTGAGTTGAGGCTTCTTAGGGCTTCTTTGGTATTCTCTCCTCGTGGAAATTTAACCATTTTTAGTTTAAGGCGGTTTTATTGGGTTATTTTTGATTTAAGCTCCTATTTTGCCCCTGGAAGTCTTATGAACAAAGTTGGGCATGGGGAAAAAGGAGGAGCTTTAAGTAGGCTAGAGCTTTAAAGTTTTTTCTGGAAGCTCGAATTTGAGCTTTTTGAGGGGAGTTTTATTGACCCCTTGAAGAAAAGCTTATAAGATTCAAGCCTTCTAATTACTCTTTGAGGAGTTTAGAGGAAAAATCGCCCCTGTTCCAATAAGACTTTAAAAGAATTGAAAGTTCACTAAGGGTTTTTTCATGTTCTCTTTCATGATAGCGGTTCCAATAAGACTTTAAAAGAATTGAAAGAATCATCGGCGTATGCATCATAATAAGCATGGCAATATTCTATTGTTTGGTTCCAATAAGACTTTAAAAGAATTGAAAGAAGGTAGTTAAGCCGGCTACGAGAGTGGTCAAGAGGGCGTTCCAATAAGACTTTAAAAGAATTGAAAGTTGCGTTCACGTCCTCCAGCGGCAAAGCCTCGGCGTCGTAGTTCCAATAAGACTTTAAAAGAATTGAAAGATATATGACTTTCGCAACGCACTATATAGCACTATATTCCCACGTTCCAATAAGACTTTAAAAGAATTGAAAGAGGAGATTTACAGGGGTCTCATTAAGCACCCGAAGACCGTTCCAATAAGACTTTAAAAGAATTGAAAGCCGAACTAAGGAGCGAAGTATATCCGCTGTCCTGATAAGCGTTCCAATAAGACTTTAAAAGAATTGAAAGATTTTGGGATGCTTTTGAAAGACCAAGATAAGGAGGGTTCGGTTCCAATAAGACTTTAAAAGAATTGAAAGGATACCGACCTTTGCGGAAGCTTTCCACCGCTATGTTGAGTTCCAATAAGACTTTAAAAGAATTGAAAGCTTATTGTTCACTTTATACCAGTTAAGGGAGAGGGAGGTTCCAATAAGACTTTAAAAGAATTGAAAGAAGAGAGCCTTAACCTTTTGATTAGGTTCAACACAAGCGTTGTTCCAATAAGACTTTAAAAGAATTGAAAGCCCGGAAAAAATAGGGTTAAGAAGATAGGTTCTTTTGAGTTCCAATAAGACTTTAAAAGAATTGAAAGAAAGCTCTTAGCTTTTCAATGTTCTTAGGGTCATAAGGTTCCAATAAGACTTTAAAAGAATTGAAAGTCAAATTCTTTTTAGCTCTTTCAAGAACTGGATTTTCAGTTCCAATAAGACTTTAAAAGAATTGAAAGTTGGTTCGGTGGGTAGTGTTAAGCCCTGTGTGGCCGCTTGTTCCAATAAGACTTTAAAAGAATTGAAAGGATAAACAGTGAAATAGACGCAGTAAAGCGGGTTTTGTTCCAATAAGACTTTAAAAGAATTGAAAGATGAGCACATTTATTTTGAACATGAACATATTTGAGCGTTCCAATAAGACTTTAAAAGAATTGAAAGCCACCGCGGATGTTATGCAAATTTTCGGGGAACGCGGGTTCCAATAAGACTTTAAAAGAATTGAAAGTGGGCTTAACCACGTAAGCTTGAATATAATAAAGCCCGTTCCAATAAGACTTTAAAAGAATTGAAAGAATATATTACGCACTTTAACCATATGGTCACCCCCTTGTTCCAATAAGACTTTAAAAGAATTGAAAGCTTACAGAGGAGGAAAAGACAAGATACGCCCAAGAAAGTTCCAATAAGACTTTAAAAGAATTGAAAGTCCTAACCTTTCTATGGATAAGTTAGCAGCACTCATGTTCCAATAAGACTTTAAAAGAATTGAAAGATTTGTTTTATTGCGATATAATCCGCACTAACCAGGTGTTCCAATAAGACTTTAAAAGAATTGAAAGCTAGCATAGCTATCCTTAAGCAAACTACTAAACAACGTTCCAATAAGACTTTAAAAGAATTGAAAGGAAAACGTCTTGGGGGGTGGCATTGCTCCAAAACCACGTTCCAATAAGACTTTAAAAGAATTGAAAGAAGGACTCGAAGCTGATGTCGTCTTTTTCCACCGTTCCAATGTTCCAATAAGACTTTAAAAGAATTGAAAGTGTATGTATTTGTTGCTGGTGGTAGTCTATCGAGTGAAAGTTCCAATAAGACTTTAAAAGAATTGAAAGTGCGCTTCCTAGCCATACTGCATCACCCTCTCTTTTTGTTCCAATAAGACTTTAAAAGAATTGAAAGTGTGCCAGTATCTCGAATTTCCAAAAATCTTGGTTAGGAGTTCCAATAAGACTTTAAAAGAATTGAAAGCGCTTAGGCGAAATCTTAAAAACAATAAAAGCGAAATCAAAGAACTCTTTCCAGGATTTCCCTCAGGTCTTTCAAAAACTCCTCAAGGTGCTCCCTCTTTACGTGGGGCATCATAACTATCCTTATGTACCCCCTGTGGGCGCTTATTCCCCAGCCTCTGGCTTTGAGCTCGGCCTCAATTTTCTTAAGCTTCCTGGAGCCGAAGGAGACTATGTTCAACATGGGCTCCCTTATAAGGTATACCCCATTTAGACCCTTTATTTGCTCCGCGAACCAGTAAGCATTTTCCATAGCCTCCTTGACAACTCTCTTGTATCCTTCAAAGCCAAGATGCTTGAGGAGGGCCCATACTGCTATTGCATTTGCACCTGGCCTAGTGCCGGTAATGGTCGCCTGGAATATCTTTCCTCCAGCTAAATAAGGTGCTAAAACGTTTATGGCCTCTATGTACTTTTTCTTTCTAAAAACTATCCCCCCAGCAGGGATTGGGGCCATGCCCATTTTGTGGGGGTCTATGGTAACGCTCTGCACACCCTTGAGCTTGAAATCGAAATCCGGCAACTCGTAACCCAGAGCCTTCGCAAAGGGTATTACAAAACCTCCAAAGGCTGCGTCAACATGAAGGGGAATCCCGTAATCAACAGCAATGTCTGAAAGAGCGGGGATGTCATCGACAACTCCCAGCCCGGTTGTACCGGCAATTCCAACTATGCCAATGGTGTTATCGGTTATCTTACTCTCAACATCTTTGACGTTAACAGAATAGTCCCTATTAAGTTCGGCCCACACCAGCTTTACCCTCAGCAAATCACTCGCCTTTAGAAAAGAGAAGTGAGCACTTTTTGGGAGGATCAACTCGGGCTTCTCAACATCGGATATATTGCGAAAAGCCCTTACGGCCAAGATATTTGCCTCGGTACCACCGCTCACTATGTTACCGTAGGCCTTCTTTAAATGTAAAAGTTCTCCAAGCATCTGAACGGCTTCTTCCTCGATTTTTTTGCTTCCATTATGCAACCCCGGATCGCCCAGGTTCCTATCTATATACTTCTGGATTATCTTTTGAGCAAGCGGATGAGGATAAGTACACATGGATCCCAAAATCCTGCCCGAATCAAAAGTTAGGTCAACTTTAAGCCTTTCCTCAAGTTCAGCAAGCACTTCCTCTTCGCTCATTCCTTCCTTTGGAATCATGCTCTCACCGACCTAGACTCATCAGCATAGCCTTTAAGCTTTTGTCACTCCTCCCTTATGCGAGATAAATAAAGTTTGAAAAACTGGGGAGTCGTTACAGCAGTCAGCATTGAGACTATGACACTGGTTGCAAAGAGGCCTTGGTCTATTAGCCCCTCTTCAATTCCGAACTTTAGTATGGCAAGGTCCAGGCTGCCCCTTCCACCCATACCGATTCCAACGAGCATTGCCGATTTCCAGTCAAATCCAAATGCTCTCATTCCAAGTCCACAGCCGAGGAGCTTTCCTAAAACTGCAGCCAGATAAAGAAGGACTATCAAAGCGACGTTGAGCTCATTGAGAGAGGGATTAAACATCAGCCCCACGTAAATAAAGAAGAGAGGCATGAAGAACTCTGTAAGGACTACCTGCAGGTCCCCAATAAGCTCGTTAAGCTTTATCTTGCTTAACACGAGGGGATCTCTCCTCTCTCTGAGTCTGCTTATTGTTAAGCCCGCAAGATAGGCACCAATTATCTGGTGCAGGCCCACCATTTCAGCCACTATTGCTAAGAAAAATGTGAGGATTATCGTAAAAGTGAAGAATATGTTGAGGTTCCTCAATATGCCGTAAAACCTCACAGAGCGCTTGAAAATGTATTCAGAAAGTAAGAGAACTGCTGCTATGAATATGGCTATCTTAATTGTCAAAACAACCAAGGGGAAGAGTGCAAGCTCGCCCTGTGTCATCGCCGTTATTATGCCAATTAGATAAACGGCCATTATGTCATCGGCAAACGCTGCCCCCATTAATATTGAAGAAATCTCCTTCCCTACCCTTGACTTCAACAACACCCCACTGGTAACTTCAATTGCAGTATTCCCCAGAGTCACCCCTACAAAAATAGCCGCAGCCAATCCCTTTCCAAAGAGATAAACCGTTGAAAAGCCAAGAAAGAATGAAAACGCAACACCCAAACCGGCCACTGTGATAGCTTTTGCTTTGTTTGATGCAATCGATGAAAAGTTGCTTGTGAGACCCATGTAGAGCATCATCATCAGAAGGCCGAACTCTGAAAGGACTTTCAATGGCTCGGAAGGAGAAATAACGTTGAGAAGAAAAGGCCCCAGTATCATTCCGGTGAGTATATGGGCAAGTATAGGGTGGACATCCTTCTTCTCAAACAGCCACTCTAAAGTCTTTGCAAAAACCAGAAGGATGGAAAGGTCAAGCATGTACTCCACTTCATACCCTCCTGCTCAGCAGAGCCCCTATTATCCACAGGAGCATTAGGAAAACTGCAAGTATCATTGCCAAGGTGGCCCCCTTGCTTGTTCCAAAGACTATTGGAATAGGGCCAATCATTATTACTCCTCCACTCTCAACGTCAGCCTCTCCCCCAGATGCTGCCATCAAAGTTCCTATGAAGATCAGCATGAAGCCTATAAATATCAGTCCCATCCCTGCCAGTATAAGCAGTTCTCCCTTCATGGCCCCTCATGGAAAACTACACTTAGAGTTTTTAAGCTTTAACGCTAAAGTTACTGAAGGAGGAACTACAGTATGCTCGTACTTGTGGATTTGGATGATACTCTCTGCAACACATGGGAGGCAGCAAGATGGAGTGTTCTTAGACTCCTGCCCCATTTGATTAGAAAAAGAAAGTTTAGGGCACTCCTTTACATTCTCACCCAGAGGTACAAAGAGCTTGAGCAGTCAAGAGAGCTGCATCTCCTTGATCTAGACGAACTGGTCGAAAATTTCATGGAGCGGATTTATCAAAAAATTTCGGAGGAAGACCTTAGAGAAATGTTTGAACTTGTTGATAGGACATTTTTCTCAAACTTAAAGCTCTACCCAGATGCCGTTGAATTCCTGAAGGGCTTAAAGGATATAAATGCTAAGGTTGTTTTAGTGACGGATTCCTCCTCTGAGTGGCAGAGAAAGAAGCTGGAGTATCTCAACCTGAAGCAATATTTTGATCACCTTATAATAAGTGGAGAGACCGGGCACAGCAAACTTGAGCCCCATAACTTTATACTTGCGAGGAAAATGTTTCCCAAGGAGGATGAAGTCTACGTAGTAGGGGATAGAGATGACACAGATATGAGAGGGGGAAAAGAAATCGGTGCAACAACAATTCTCGTAAGGAGAGGATACTTTAAATCCCTCTTACCAAAGCATGCTGATTATGTAGTTAAAGACCTCAAAGAGGCATTGGAGGTAATAAAGAATGAGCATAAAAAGCGAGCTTAAAAGAAAAGCGCTTCATCTCACAGGGCTTACAGTTCCTCTGATATATCTAACGTTTGGACAAAAAGCAGCGATAGGGTTCGTTTCATCCGCACTGATAGTTTTTTTAATTCTGGAGCCATTTAGAATAGTTGAAGGGCTGAGAGACCGGGTAAAAAGAAAGCTCGGACTTTACGTCAGAGATGAAGTGATAGCCCGCGTAGAGAGAGAACTGGACGCAATTTCAAGAGAGCATGAAAAGCATTCGATTGGAGCACATATCTATTTTACACTCGGGGCATTAATAATAGTCTGCTTTTTCCCGAGGGACATAGCCATAGGTGCCATAACAGTCGCGACCCTTGGAGATGCAGTTGCGGCAATAGTGGGAAAACCCTTTGGAAAGCACAGGTTTAAAAACGGCAAAAGCGTAGAAGGGAGCCTAGCGTATTTTTTAACCGCGTTTTTGATACTATTCTTTTTAATAGACCTTCCCCACGCCTTTGTGGGAGCCTTAGCGGGAATGTTAGCAGAGTTTTACGAGTTGCCTCCCGATGACAATTTGTCAAACCAACTTGCCGTGGCGTTTGCACTATGGACGTTTAGAAAATTCATTGGACAGTAAAAAACAAAAAGAAAGGGAAATCACCTGATGTAGACCTCTGCGAAGGTGCTTATGGTATCCATATCGCCCCACTCGTTGTCACTGTCGTGGACGCTTGGATCATCCGGAATGGTTATAACGGCCGAGTCTCCAGGGTTTGCACCTGTTATCCATGCAACTATGCTTATCTTTTCTGGTTTTCCTCCAAGCAACTCCCATGGAATAGCCATTTCAAGGCTCTGCAAGCCTTTGTCGTTTCCGAGGTATCCTATTGCAGCATTCTCGAACAATTTATAGTACTCCCATCCAGCCCCATTCCATACTGCAAGTTCCGCTGATGTTATAGTGTTTGTTCCAGGGTTTTCAAAGAACGGGCCATTCCAGTAAAGGTATACTTCCGCATCAACGCCTCTAGCGAACCCAATCTTTCTTCCCCACGCATCAGCATCTCCGGTATATCCTCCCTCTCTGTAATCAAGTGCGAAACCGTAAGCTATTCTCCATGATTCGGTGTTCTTTGTGCTCAGAGCAATGTAGAGATATTTGTCGTCGTAGTCTACGTAGAGACTGTCCAGATAAGCTCCGGCTCCCGCCCCAACTTTGTTTTGAGCTACAAGTGAGCTTTCGTCCCAATCCGTAAGGAATCCATCGATCTTCTTCTTAAATTCTAAACTCTCCAGGAATTCTGAAATCTCTCTCTGCAGCTTAACAAGGCGGATATACGCAGAGAAAATTTTTAGAGCCCCTCTCAATTCATAGTTGGGCATGTAAATGAGAGATTTGCCTTCGTTAAACAGTTTCAGGCTTTCATTGAGCTTCAGCTCAAATCCTTTTACAGTCTCAGCATATTTGGCTGGCAGACTCATGGAGGAAATATTTTCTACAAGTAGCTTTGTCTTCTCGTATTCCTCTGGATAGGTTCTAGGCCACACATACATACCGAGCCGTATAAGCTTGTTCTGCCTCTCTGCGACTTGTCCCACCACTATCCCCAGAGTTGCAACGTTGTTGTCTTCGTTAGCTTCTTCTATCTCATTGTTGGGATCGACAACCGCTTTTAGGGTGTGGATTCCCCATGCATCGGAATATTTGTAGAGATAGCCAAGCTTGACTTCAGAGTGTGCAGATACGTTAATAAGCCAGCTTTTGAGGAGAGCATCTCTATCGTAGAGCTCCACAGTTACGTTTTGAGCATCCACCTCTCCTATGTTCTTAACTGTAATTGTAATGTTAGCTGGCTGCCATTGCTCGACATTAAGTACATCTGAAGAAATGCTAACCGTAAGCTCGGGTTTTGGAATTGGGATTTCAATAACGGCAAAATTTGATAAAACGTCCTGATCAGTCCAATCATTTCCATCTACGGCTGGATCCAAGGGAACTGTATCAACAGCTGAATCCCCCTTCGCACCTCCAGCCACCCATGCGATTAGGGCGACTTCCGATGTTCTACCCCCTATTGCATCCCATGGAATTGCCATCTCGAGTACTTGTAGCCCATTGCCTGTTGTGAAATCGTAAGTAACTACACTTCCAACATCTTTGTAATCCCAACCATTTCCAGTCCACGTTATGAAGTTTCCGCCCCCAATGACGTCATTACCTCCATCGTACCAGAAGTAAATCTCATAATCAACTCCTCTCGAGAACCCTATTTTTCTATCCCATGCATCAGTATCCCCAGTGTAACCTCCTTCTTTAACATCAAAGCCGGGCGTGTTTATAGTAACCTTTATTAGGGTTTTTGCTGAATTCTTTCAGGTGGTTGTCGTGATCCCCAGATGGGATCACAGACTCAAAGACCCTGAAAGCGTGGCATTCGCAATTCTTGACGTTTTAGCAGACTTCGAATCAGAAGGAAAGCTGAAGAACCTGCCAAAATCCAAAAAATTTCCAGTAAAAACAATACTGGCAATACTCCTCTTTAAACAATACTACAACCTACCCCTCAGAGACGCCCAGCACTACGGCAGAAAATTCTTCGGAGCAAACATTCACTACTCAACCCTCCACAACTGGGAGAA
>NZ_WHIZ01000015.1:0-34863 GCF_009372125.1 Thermococcus sp. 101 C5 | reverse complement strand
TTCTCCCAGTTGTGGAGGGTTGAGTAGTGAATGTTTGCTCCGAAGAATTTTCTGCCGTAGTGCTGGGCGTCTCTGAGGGGTAGGTTGTAGTATTGTTTAAAGAGGAGTATTGCCAGTATTGTTTTTACTGGAAATTTTTTGGATTTTGGCAGGTTCTTCAGCTTTCCTTCTGATTCGAAGTCTGCTAAAACGTCAAGAATTGTGAATGCCACGCTTTCAGGGTCTTTGAGTCTGTGATCCCATCTGGGGATCACGACAACCACCTGAAAGAATTCAGCAAAAACCCTAATAAAGGTTACTATAAACACGCCCCGCTTAGGAAGAACTGTTGAGTGAGGCGTTTTCAAGGGTATCCGAGTATGTAAAGGTGGAGTCGTCTATTTCCTTTGTCTCTCCGTTGAACTCACACTGCCCGTTCGAGCAGGAGATGATTTGGGTTTTGAGGGTGTCCCACTTCTCGCTTGTTTTTAGGTACTGCACTTTAGTTTCCACATTGTCTTGATAAGCCAAAAGTTGATTTTGCTCCGTAGACTTTATAGCCTTCGGAACAACACCTTCTCCAAACCAGAAAACAGTAATCAATATTATTACAAGGGCAAGGGCAACCATTGCAGAATACTCAAGAGAACCTTGAGCTTTTTTCATAAAAATCACCCAAAAAAGAGAAAAGTTAAACTAAAGTTAAACTAAAATATCAGCTACCTCCAAGAGCAGCCATTATCTTACATGCACCCACATCTCCAGCTGAGCACATATCATAGAGTTCCTTGATAGTTTTTCCCTGGTAATCAGCCTCAGTTAACTGATTTATGTCATCCTTATAGTCACTTTTTGCATAGCTAACAGTTATATCTGCCGTATTATCACCATTACTATCAATCTCGAATTTGTTCTCATTTTTCTTTATTGTAACTAAGGTGTAGCTATCTAAATTCCATCCTCTGGCTTCCATTGAAGATTTTGCAAGTTCTGCTTTGTTTTGTAATATTGTAAGGTCAATCTGTCCTGTCGCTTCTTGGCCAGCCCCAGTTATATACCTCACAACAACAAATATTATTATCAGGGCTGCTGCTACCATAAAGAGGTACTCCAGCGCACCCTGACCCTTCTTCCTTCTAAACAACTTCTTCAAGTTTATCATTTCCCAAACACCCCCGAAAGGATATCTTCGAACATAAATTAAGCCAAAGACATATAAATACCTTTCCCCGCAATTATGCTTATTATTACCGCAAAATTGCAGGTCTTGATGCAATCCAAACTATTGAGGAATCCACAACGACTCGTCGAGGGTGATTATTACCTTACAAGCGTTTTCATCGTTTGCTAGGCAGAGGTCATACAGCTCTTTCAGGGTTTTCAGCTTATACCTATCGTCCCCATAGAGGGCTTTGATCTCATCTTTGTATCTTGCATTTCTGTAGTCGAGGTAGTAGATAATCTTGTCACTCTTATCACACTTCCCATTTGAGCCCTTGTCCTTTATGCTTATGCCGTATTCGGAGCCAACTTTGTCCTTGGAATAACTCTCCGAGAGAATGTAAAAGCAGTATCCATCGTTCCAGAGGTCTTTCACTTCTAGCTGGGATTTTGCAAGCTCAGCTTGGCTCTGTAAAGAGGCAATATCACTCTGCTGGGCAACTCGACCTCCGGAACTGCTGATATGGCTCACCGCAACGAGGATTATTATCAATGCCGCAGCAACCATAAAGAGGTACTCCAGTGAACCCTGAGCTTTTCGGCTCATGTTTTGCTCATCTTTAGAAAAAAATAAATATTTTTCTCCCCAATTCTGCCTATGAGATAATCAAAAATGGGGATAGCGATGCTGGTCTTCATAGAGTGCGAGTCATCGAGCATTGAAGGCTGTTTAAAGGAGCTTAGAGAAAAAGCCGAGGACTTAGAGAAAATCCCGGGAAAAATAGATAAAGCCAAGATAGAACTCTCCTTCGGTGCCTTCATGAGTGTTAGAATAAGCCTAAGCATAGAGCCAGACAAAAACCATGAGAAGATGATAATAGCTGAGTACTCATCAGGCAAGGACGTCCTCGAAAGGCTGCAAGAGAAGATGAGAGAAAAGATAAAGAATGCCCAAATAGTTGACTTCACCTTCGGAACCTACACAATGCCCATAACCCGAAGAAAATATGCTGTTGCAATAGCGGTCGTGAACATACCCAAGGAAAGGGAGAGCTTTGAGAACCTGAGCATTGAAGAAAGGAGGGCAATCCTAAGAAAAGCCCTTGAACTCTTTGGGTGGAACGTTAAAGTTTTGAACATCTCCGAGCTGGCAAGGCTCTTCGGCGTCTCAAGGGACTCCATCTACAACGACATCGAGCAGATACTGAAGGAGAAGAAGCAAAGCTGATCTAAGCGAGTTTTTGAACTGCGAGTATTTAAAAATCCTCCAGGTATAATTCCACTATCCTGATTTTTTAATGGGATTTTGTTCCTGCACTGTAGAGAGAAAAGTATTAATAGTGTGAAGTATGTAATACTATAATGGTGAGTGTAATGGTAAGCGTGACTAGAAAATACCAGGTTACGATTCCCAAGGAAGTAAGAGAAGCTCTCGGAATTAAAGCGGGCGATGAAATTGTGTTCATTAGGACCAAGGAGGGATATGTAATAAAGCGTCTGGAGGATTTCGTTAAAGAGATGGCTGAACTTTCAAAAGACATCGAAGAAACGGTAAAAGAAATGAGAGAAGGAATGAGCAAAATGTTCAAGGAGGAACAAGAATGAAGGTTGTCCTTGATACAAACGTTTTTCATAACTGGAAGTTTCTGCTCTGGTTAAGGAGCTCCCCTTATTCTCCTGTAATAAGTTCGGTAAGCTACACAGAGTATCTCTATCACCTATCAAAAAAGCGAGGGAGCATTGAGGAAGGCAAAAGTGCAATCGAGGCATTGTTGAACAGCATAGGAATTGAAGTTTTGGAGTTCGACAGAGAGTGTGCTCTGAAAACTGTGAAAGCAGTCTGGGGACGGTGGGACTTTAGAAAGAACGCGAGGGATTATATGATATGTTCACTGGCGCTAAAGCTCAACGCTCCATTAGTAACCTACAATAAAAAAGACTTTGAGTGGTATGAAAAAGTCCATACACCCGAAGAATTTATGAAGCTAGCTGAGAAGAACAGAAAAATCGCTTAAATTTAAAAACCAAAAGCTCACCCGACAACGCTTATCGGAACCGGGGTCGCTGAGAGAATGAATATGAGCAACACAATCAGAGCCAGAGCTATTCTCTTCGGTGAAATGGGGCTTACTTCGTCCAGCGCACCGGGGTTTCCTATCCTCCCCATCAGGAGTATGACAAAGCCCCAGAGAAGCCATCCAGCCCAGAAGACGCTCATGCCAATCATAGCCAACCCCAGGCCAAAGGTCAAAATCGAGTGGAGCTTTTCTCCAAGGAAAGCCCTCGCTATATGCCCGCCGTCAAGCTGGGCAGCTGGGATTAGGTTCAGGAAGGTCACGAGGATTCCGACCCACCCCGCTATCGCCACCGGGTGGAGGTAGATAACGTAATCTTCGGGGATTCTAAAGAGATATTTTTCGAGAATGAGCATTATAAGGCTCTGACCAAATGCTATTCCCCCCTCTTCAGCTACGGCAGAAATCGGCAACATGGGGGAGAGTTTTAATCCTATGAGGAGGACTGGGATTGCAACGACAAAACCCGCTATCGGCCCGCTCGCGCCAAGGTCGATGGCAGCGTTTCTGGTGGGTATTGGGGATTTAACCCTTATAACAGCCCCAAGGGTTCCCAGAATGTTCGGAAATGGGATAAAGTAGGGAAAAGTGGACTTCACGCCGTGAAGGGTAGCGGCTATTTTATGCCCCATCTCGTGGGTGCCAAGGATGGCAAGGACGCTTACTGAAAAGGCTATAGCATTGAGGTATACGTTCCTTATTCCCGGGAGGTTATACTGCTCAAGGAAGGCTATATACGAGGTCGAAAGCCAGTATCCAGCAAAGAGCGTGCTCAAAAGGGTTGCAATGAATAGCCCGATCCCTATGAAGGGGTTTTCCTCTTTCGCAGGCTGTGCCGGAAAGACAAAGAGAACTACCTTTCCTTCCCTCTTTTTCAACGCCGCCCAGTAACCAAGCTTCTCAAGCTCCTTAAGAACCCTCTCGAAGTTGGTCTCCTTTATCTCCAGGACCTCAAAAGCCATGACGTCTCCTTTAGTCTGCATCTCGCCAAGGGAATAAAACTCGCCAAGCTTTTCCATGAGAGGCTCATTAATGGGCTCTTCAACGGGCTCAATCTCAAAGCCAACAAGAACCATATCAGAGCCGCACTCCGAGCATGAGTTTTCTAATAAAGCCGCATTAGACTCCTTAACTTCTCTATGGCCACATTTAACACACTCGTAAATACCCCTTGCCATTTTCTCCACCACTTAAAAAGAATATGGAAGAAAGCTTAAAAACTATTCCTCTATGACAACTTCCCCCTCGTCCGCATCGACCTCAACGACCTGACCGCTCTTGATTTTGCTTATGTCCACCTTGTCCACCATGGGGATTTCGGCTATAATAGCTCCCGTTGCTACAATCGTCTCTGCCTCCTCGACTATTATCGCCTTAGGCGCAACACCGTTTTTCTTCAGCTGGTAAAGGACATAAGAGCCGACAGTCGAGCCCTTGCCCCTTGGAAACACAAGAATTTTGTCTTTTATGCTCTCTCCCCTTATGTCGCTTTCAACGTCCTTCACAATCCCGGTCTTCGGATCAACGCCACCCAAAAAGGAGAGCGGCTTTTTTGAGACAAGGGCAACTCCCTTTGCTTTTCCCTTGGTGATTTTTCTTCCCTTGAGCTTCATAATCCCACCTCACGGGGCATCAAGAAGTAACTTCTCCGTATTCTCAAGCCTCACCTTTAGTCCGGCTGAGGAGAAGTAAAAGCTCGCCTTTCCGCTGTTTGTGGCTATTCCCCTATACCACTTTTCAACCGGGGAGACTATTAAACAGCTGTCGGCTATTATTTTCCCGTTGTAGCGCTCTATGACGTCAGTGTAGCCCAAAACATCTGAGAGAGCCTTCACAGCCCTGCTTGCAGTTATTAAAAGCGGAACCTTTAAGGGCTTCCCCCTCATCTTCAAAATCTCGGCAACCTCTTTTACCTCCTGAATCGAAGCATGGGGACAGCCTATTACTATTGCATCTATCTCTCCCCACTCTGCGTTGAACTTCTCTCTGACCTCTTCCAGCTCTCTCTCATCTACCTCAATTTTCTCAAGCTTATCCGCTATGGCGTGTCTGTATTCCGGAGTTTCCCCTTCAACGTGATAGAGGGCTATTGAGCCAGTTGCAGCCATCGAAGCACCAAGCTCCTTAAGGTAGTCCGTCTTTTCGGGCTTGAGGTTTTTGAAGTAGGGTATGTCGTTCTTTAGAGCTTTGCCGAGGTAGTAGCCCAGGAAGCTGTAGTCTGCAAAGTCCTTAAGCTTTGCGTTTACCTCAACAATAACCGTTGCCTTTCTGTTTTCCTCAAGGTGAAGACCATAATTTGGAGTTTTGCCAACAATTGCAGCTGCCAGACTTGAGGGCCCCCCTTCCCTGTTGGTTCTGGCTCCAATTATGGAGTTCGCAAAGATAACCGCAGAGCTCTCGCTCCATGCTATATGGTCGCCAAACTTTGGAAGGTTTGCACCGTAGTATGGAGTGCAGGTGGAGGTAACCTCTATCCCCATTGCCCTATAGAGCTCGAGTATTTCCTTCTGTTTCTCCATAAAGAGCTCGTCCCCAATTCCGGCCGGATTAAGGGTAGTGTAAACGCTAACCTTTGCACCCGCATCCACGAAATCCTTGAGGAACTCTATTCCCGCATCACCGATATTTTTGTAGGAAACACCAGCCACCTGAGCACTTTTTATCGGAATCAGCCTGTCAGCGTTATATATCTCTCCCAAAGCCACGAGAATCTCCATAGCCTTCTGCAATGCATAGCCGTACTCTCCTGCAAGTATCAACTCCTCCTCTTTTGTAAGGTACATCCTACCACCGGGATAAATTTGGAGGGTAAGTTTAAGGGTTTTTCCTCAAAAATTCTGCATCCCAATTCAGCAGAGTAATTGTTGTTGAGCTAGGGTAGGGCGTTAAAAAGTCGAAACAGCTTTTAGGGGGTTTTGATGAAGCATTGAGGGTTTGGAATATTCAAAAGAAACACCGCAAACTTTATAAACCGACTTCCTATTAATAACTAACGGGTCGTGCAGCGGGGTGGGGCAGCTAGGAGTGCCCGCCGGGCTCATAACCCGGAGGTCGGAGGTTCAAATCCTCCCCCCGCTACCAGCCTATTTTTGTACATTGGTGTATGTTTTTGAGCATCATTTTTTGTGAATGCCTAGATATTCTTCAAGGAGTTTTTGTTTCCTCGATATTGTGAATCCTATTAGTCTGTAAAATTTTGAAAGGTCGTCCTTCCTGTAAATCCTTATTTCATAGAGGTCTGAGGAGTATTGGTACTCTTTTCCCCAGATCTTTACTGTGGTGCCTTTTCTTTTTGTTAAAACTATCTTGCTACTTATTCCCAAGCTTTCTAAAGCTTTTTGACAAAAAGTTAGAACTTCTCTGTTGTAATTTGAAGCACTAACAAACCCCTGTCTTTCATTTTTATTGAAATTGAAGCATCCTTCACTGTCAAAGAACCCTCGGAGAAACTCTCTGGGATATTCCTTTGCAACCTCAAACAAAGCCTCTTTCGGCTGTTTCAAAAACATATAAAGGAACTTGCTAGTAGCTTCGGCAACGAACCTGTCTCTCCTCCCGTCGCTTTCCACGTAAACTCTTGCGTTAGCCCCTATATCTTCGAGGGCTCTGGCAAATGCTTCAGCAAATTCCCTATCAACAACCTTTAGCCGAATCCGATATTTATGCTCACTCAAACCAATGCTCCCATCTCCAAAGTACACCCCAATGACGTAAGATAAATGGGGAGAGGGTTCCAACTTAACGAGCTTGATCTTATTAAACGGCTCATGCTTTCCTTTGCACCATCTCAAAACCGTTGCTCTGGAAATTTTTATGCCCTTTTCCGCGAATACTATTCTTGTTATTTCAGAATAACCCTTGCCAGAACCTCTCAACTCCCTAACATAATTAACAAGCTCCTCAAGTTCATTCTGTCCAAGGTCTTTTAACCTGCGCATGGTATCGATTGCGCTTCTTTGTTTTTAATCTTTTTCGTAATTTTTATACAACTCATACTTATTAAAATGAAATCGGGAACTTTAATAAACCCTCCCCAATTAGCCCAGAGAGGGCTTGCTATGGATCTGGTAGTTCTCGGGCACGTTGCGATTGACCACATAATCTTTCCAGACAAGAGAGAGGTAATCATTCCCGGGGGAGCAGCGGCAGCGGTAGCGACTTCCGCCGCTTTAAGCGGAGCAAAGGTGGGACTGGTAACAAAGGTAGGCAAGGACTTTCCCAAGGAGTGGCTGGAAAGCCTCAAAAGAATCCTCGACATCCGGGGAGTTCACGTCCTCGAAGGAAAAACAATGCACATCTACATGATCTACCACGAAGACGGGAGCGTGGACGCGCCGGTTGAGATGGGCGTTGCCAAGGCTATGGGCGAAACAGAGATCCCGGAAGATTACCTCAGTGCTAAAATATTCCACATCTCACCAATACCTCCAGAGGAACAGTTAAAAGCAATAAACCGGCTAGAGGGCAAAAGAATCACCGTGGATTTTAATCCAACCTACATGGAAGAATACAGAACGAAAAGAGGGCTCATGAAGGAAATAGTGTCAAGAGTCGAGGTGGTCTTCCCAAACGAGAGGGAGGCGATGACGATAACAGGAGAGACTGAAGTCACAAAAGCCGCTGAAACGCTTCATGAATGGGGAGCCAAAATTGTCGTGGTAACCCTGGGAGAGAAGGGAGTTCTGCTTTATGACGGGAGAGATTTCAAAAAGTTCAATGCTCTTCCAGTAGAGGAAATTGTAGACCCTACCGGAGCGGGAGACGCTTTTGCCGGAGGGTTTCTGGCTTATTACGCAGAGGGAAAAGACCTCGAAGAGTGCGTAAGGCAGGGGCTGGTGAGGGCAAGAGAAGTGCTTAAGAAAAAGGGAAGCTGGAGCATCTAATCGTTCATAACTATTTTTTGAGAATGCATAGCAGGCATATTGCCGGCAGCCCGTACCCCATAATGTAACCATCGCGTAGAATTATGTAAAGATAGGTTTAAAAAGTCGTACAACTTGGAAAAAACTGGGTGAGAATATGGAAAAGCTTCCACAATTATTCGTTGAGGCAGACTTTGAAGAGTGCTTTGAAGGGGATACTGCAAAAGTTGACTGCATAGTCATCCAAGATAACATAGAGGCTAGAATACAAAAGGGACAAAAGCTCCCGGAGTTTATAGACGTTAAAAAAGCGAAATTTTTGCGAAAAGAAGTCTACGATAGGTTTCACTTATATGTGGATAAATACGAACATAAAATGCTCTGTGATGCGAGAATAATTCTCCCGGACAGGAGAACAGAGATAAGGCTGTATAAAGGAGACGAGCTAATGTTGCTTCCAGTGGAGGGATTTGTTTCCACAATAATAGCTGGAGTGGGGAACAGGGTTAGGAAAAGCGATGCGTTTGCCGCAGTAACGACAAAAAAAGGAGAAGTGCACTACCTAAAGCCCCCAAAGAACGGGGTAGTGGTTTACATCGACGAGTTCACAAACAGGCCCCATTATATCTACTACATCCTCCCCGAGGAATAGCTACAGGCCCTCAATTATCGCCCTTACGTTTTCTTTGATTCTCATTTTTAACGTATCCAGCGTGTCCATCCCTTGAATTGTTCTTGTATTGTTTGCACTTGTTATTATGAGTGACCACCTGTGGAGGTCGTGTTTCTTGGGTTCAGCTTGAAACATTACAAGAAACTTCGAACTCCCTGCTTCAACTTCAAGTATTTCAATATTTCTCTCTCCCAGCTTCGTTGAGTATATTTCTTTTACTTCCAACCCACCAAATTCCCTTTTAAGCATCTCTGCGAACTCCCCCATATAAAATCACCCATTAATTTTTTGACCAAAGAGGTATATATACTTTGTCACAAACTTGTATAATGCTGACCAAAAATGTTATAAAGGCCGCGGAGGAGTTACACTCGAAGAAATTTGGTTGGTGAAAAAATGAAAGTTGAAAAAGGAGATTTCGTGGTTTTTAACTACGTTGGGAAGTTTGAAAACGGGGAGATATTCGATACAACTTATGAGGATATCGCTAAAGAAGCCGGCATTTATGTGGAAGACAGGACATATGGGCCTCTGGGTGCTAATGTAGGTGTTGGCGAGCTTATCCCCGGAATGGATGAAGCCCTTGTAGGAATGGAAGTTGGAGAGAAGAAAACTATAGTGGTCCCTCCCGAAAAGGGTTACGGGATGCCGAGAGAAGACTTGATAGTCGACGTTCCAAAAAGTGAGTTTGAAAAGGCCGGCATAGAACCCACCGAGGGAGCATACATAATGACCGACAGCGGAATAGCAAGGATAACAGCAATTACAGAAGAAAGCGTTACTTTAGACTTCAACCACCCATTGGCAGGGAAAACAGTAATATTTGAAGTGGAAATAGTGGATATAGAAAAGGCAAAGCCAGAATCACATGAAGCCTGATATCTGAACCCTGGTAGCCACAAGGAATATTATCTCTCCAAGTATAGCCAGCATTGCGCTGTATTTGAAGCCTGCGGAGAACTTCCCTTCTCTTATTATTCCAATCCCCAAGCCTGAAACTATGGCCTGTATTGCCACGAACGCAAGGGAAATATTTCCTATCGCTTCTAAGGGCAGAGTAAACCCCATTTCGGGAGAACTCATGCTATTCATAATTTGGGAAACAATTCCTAGGATAGCTGGCCCTATGAACCCACTTGCAATTATAAAGAACATTGCCTGCATTCCAGTCGAAGCTTTCCTCTCCTTTTTTATTCTCAGTATTTCACGGACGTCGTTGGCAACTGCCACAAGCACATCCGCCATTGGGGCTCCTCTTTCATAAGCCTCCAAGATAATCATCGTAGAGCGGTAAATTATCGAAGATTTCCTATTTCTTATTGCAAAAGCTTTTAGAGCTTCTATTGTTGATCTGCCCTTCTTTATCTCCTGCACGGTTCTCTTGAATTCTTCCGTCAATGCCCCAAACCTCGCAGTTGAAGCTTCCTCTAAAGCCTCTGAGAAAGAAACACCTGCTCTCAAAGAGCTTGCAATGTAGAAGAACGCATCGGGAAGATTTTTTTCCATGTCTTCTATCTTCTTGGATAGGAGGTAGTATGGATAAACATACGCAATTCCCAAAAACACCGCAAGAGATAGTGGAATTGCGTAGATCTTGACTGGAGACAGAATGAAAACTATTACCCCTACAACGGATGCCAGCAGTAAGGATACCAGCAAAAATTCAAGCGCCAAAAATGATATTCCCGCTGAATACAAAAAGAGCTCATATCTTCTAACCCACCTCTGGGGAAGTACTTTTTCAAGGGCCTTCGCAAGAGGTCGGAGGAATTTAATTTCGGCCAAATTTAATCACCTCGGCTCACTACGTTTTATCATAAATACGACTAGTGTTGAAATAGCCGGAAATCCAAACAGCAGAATGACTGCCAATCCCTCAACAGGCATCGCTAGCCCCCTATTCATTAAAGAAGCAGCCAGTATAGCCACAACGAATAACGTGGGCATTATTATGGTTATGAACATATAGACAAAGGCGACACCGTTTACTTTTTGGATGTATTCCACGAGCTTCATCCGGTATTCAAAGGAAAAGTCTTCGGCAAGTTTGTAGAGAATATCCGCCAAGTTTCCACCGAATTTTGTGGCCCTAAGGATCTGCTTCACGACTCTGCTAACGCTTTCAGAGGACATCTTTTCCTCAAACCTGGTCAGTGCATCCTCAAACGACGTGCCACCATGCATCTCTCTTATCATAAGCTCAAATTCCTCAGAGATTGGACCATAATCGGCATTGGCAACTGACACCATTGCCTCAGCTATGCCAACACCGGCACTTAAGAGCGATGCCATGTGTCTCAAAACATAGGGAAGAGCTTTTTCTACCTCTACAACCCTTCTCCGCCATACTATTTTGGGGTAGTTTCTCATATACAGGAATCCACCAATAAAGCCAAGTATCCCAAGCATCAGGGAGATGTCAGCTGGCATGAGGAGGAGAACGCCCATTAAAAAAGCAAAAATTGCAGTGAAAATGGAAACACCCAGCATCAATGCAACGAACTGCTCTTTACTCATTTTAATGTTTGCCCTCAGGAGATCATAGTCAAGTCCCTTTATAGACCTGGTAAATGACTCAACCGGGCCCTTAAAGTGCCTAAGCATGAATTCCGAGAATCTATGAGTGAAAGATTTCCCCAGCTCTTTTTTTCTCCATTCAACAATCTCTTCAAGCTCTTTCTCAAACCGTTCTTCCCTCTCTTGGGAGACCTCTTCCTGAAGTTTTTTCAGGAGTTGAAGTCTCTCTTGGAGCGTTAGGGTTTTAGGAATTCTTGAAATAGGGCGTTCGCTAACCTCTATAGTTTTTTCACCCAGCCTTTCAATGAATTTAAGTATTTTCTCTTTTATCCCCAAGTCTTCTCACCCTAGATGACTGTTCTAACTTTCTCAGTTAGCTCAATTGAGGCATCCCTCTCTATTCTTCTCAGCAACTCTTCATGATCAATGTAGAATTCTCTAATGTAGTGTCCAACCTCTTCTATACTTCTTATTCCCTTCTCTACCATCCACTGGAGGACAACTTCTCTCTTCACTCTCTCCTCTAGGAGCTCATCCATTGTTAAACCTGTATGCTCAGCAAGCTGGTTCATGACCCTACTTGGCACTCCCGTGTGGTAAAGCTCATCCTTTGCTGGATTGTACTTATAGATAGTGTTCAGCTGAACGCTTTCTCCTTCTATTCCGGAAACCTCAGCTATCTCGGTGATCCTTCTTATGGTTCCTTTCTTTCTGTTGTTGAACCTTACCTGCATTATGATGACATCCAAAGCAGGAATCATGATTCTTGGAACACTCATTGGCGGGCTCTCAAGCCTTACGATTGTTTCTCTGGCTGAGTTAGAGTGAATCGTGCCCATACAGTTTGACACCAGTATTCCATTGGCTACATAATTGTGATCATCTTCCACTGTGAGATCATAGAGGTATTCAATACCTAGCTCTCTCGGGTCGACTTCTTCAACACTTACAACTTCATCCCAATAGACATCTCCTTCGGCTATCAGTTGGAGTCTCTTCCCCATTACCCAAGCTTCTTCATCGCCGATGTCTTTGGCCACCTGCTGAAGAGCAAGGGCTATTCCCTTGAGTGCAGAACGCCTTATTTCCCTAGCCCTTCCTTTTTCTATATGTCTGATAAGGCTCTCAGAAACTTTTTCTCCTGCATAGTGAGAGGCTAGTTTTGACAGCTCAGCCACGGTAAGGTTCAGCCTCAAACGTAGGGGTCTTATCATTTCCCCGGAGATTGGAACGCGGTAGGTTCTCCTTCCACGATAAGCCCTCTTAGTCTTCAGAATCTCTTCAAGTTTGGCAACCTTCTTCGAATGATGGAGCGGTATAAGGCTCTTGAACTTCCTGAGATCCTCAACCCCGCTTATAGTTATTCTGAAAATTTCTCCCTTCTTGAAGCCTCTGTTCTTCACACGGGAGACCGTGCTTATTATTCCAAGTCTCTGAAGTGCATACCATATCTTTCTTGCCGCATTTTCACTCTTTGTTGTTAGAATAATAGAAGGTCCGCTCTCATCCACATATCCATCAGCATCAAACACTCCAGCTATGAAGTACCTTACAAGGTCGTCATGAGAAAGAACAACATCCGGAACATCCCAGACTTCAGACTTCTTGCCCTTAGGTATGCCGAATATCCTCAAGAGCATCTCAGCAAAGATTTTGGAACCAACTGTTACAACAGTACACTTTCCACTGATCTTTGTCTGCGGAGAATACTCCGGCAGAAACTTCGAGATAGCATTTACAAAGGCATTCCTATATCCTTCATCATCAAAAGTGGCTGAGAGGTGGTAGCCATTGGAAGCTATATAACCGTCGCCGAGGAGTACTCCAGCAATATAGGCAAGATCGCCGTCCACTTCCCTAACCAATTTCACAGGATTTGAGTTAATAGAGAGCAGATATTCGGCATTTTCTGGCGGAAGTCCATTGTTTGGAACCTTTACCATTCCATTTCCATTAGGAACAAGGTAGTAATCACTTATTCCTACGTAAATGTTTGGATCCACAAGGGCTTTACGCTGGGGCGGCTTGGGTGGGCGCATCATTACAGCAACCCTATCTCCAACACTAATCTTTCCAGCTTCTTTTCTCACGACATCCCCGTTAGAGAACACAAAGAAGGGATGGGTCTTGGTCAGAATAACCTCATTACCAGTCCTTGTTCGTATGCGCATTAGCTTCTCTCCTTCCCTTACTTTCCTCCTCCATACTCTTGAAACTACGTGCTTGCCCGCTTTAAGGTCAGCTCCAACACTAACAACTTCGAAGCGATCCTTTTCCTCAAGGACTATATACTCAAGATCCTTGTATCTCTCAATTCTGTCTGAGTATTTTTTGAAAAGCTCTTCCACCAAATCCCCAATAAGGACAAACCTACTGTCAGAGAGCTGAATAACGGAAAAGTCATAAAGGGCACCATTATGACCCGTGTTCATTGCCGTGAACATCGTTCTAGCCTCTGGTCCTCTGACCTCACCGACGATAATCCTGTCCGGACGCATTCTCAAAGTGTTCTTGACGAGATCATCCATGGTTATTTCTCCCTTTCCTTCTATGTTTGGAGGCCTTGTTTCAAGCCTTACCCAGTGTTCAATTGGTAGTTGAAGTTCTGCTGTATCTTCAATACTTATGACACGCTCACTGGGGGGAATGAACATTGCCAGTGAGTTAAGAGTAGTAGTCTTACCCGAACCGGTACCTCCGGCAACGAGGACGTTTGCGGGCTTCACTCCAAGACCATCAATAAAAATCCAAAGCAGAGACGCAACTTCCAAGTTGAATGTGCCGTACTTCAGGAGATCAATTATCGTAAGGGGATCTTTTTTGAATTTTCTTATGGTTAACGTAGGCCCATCTAAGCTAACGGGTCTAATAGTCGCGTTTACTCTACTTCCATCAGGCAAACGAGCATCTAAGAGCGGGGTTTGCTGATCAATTCTTCTTCCAACCTGCCTTGCTATACGTTCAATAATGTTTAATATCTCCCTCTCGTCATCAAAAAAGATGTTAGTTTTGCACATGTAAAACTTTCTGTGCCACACGTATACTGGTCTTCTCGTTCCTATTACCATAACTTCTTCCAGGTTATCGTCCCTAACAAGGGGATCGAGTTTTCCGTAACCTATCATGTTCTGGACAACCAGATTTACAAGAACTTCCATTCTTGCCTCGGAGATAGCCGGAGCAAGTTCACGCATTATGTTTTTAACAGCCCTTCCAAATATCCTTCTCCTCTCCTCCGGATCGGGAATGCTCTCGGGATCTATTTGTATTTCTGCAATTGCCCTGTCTCTGACGATTTTTACTAGCTTTTCTTCCTCTTCACTTAATTTTGGAAGGCGTATTTCATAGATTGGAATGGGCTCCCCCTTAACTCTAAGGATTCTCACATTTCCATACACATCAAGAACTTCCGCCTCTTCCCCTGAATAAGTGGGAATGGGAACACTTGGGGATCCCCTTGTGGACTTTAGTATGTCCTGTAAGCTGGTTCCACCCCTATCCTCTGTCAATACAGGTTTTGAAGGAGTTTTAATTTCTGGCACAATGGGGGATATTTCTTCCTTGGCCTTAGGTTTTTCTTCTTCTCTTCGTCCTTCTTTTATTATATCCTTTAAAGGAGCCGCTTCTTCACTTAAGATCTCTTCTATCCATGATAAGCCTGAACGTTTTTTCTTTTTCTCCTCCAAATTCACTCACCCTCATGAGATTTTCCCATTTGACGTTATATGTGATTTCGAGCTTATTACCTAAAAATGCTATCCAGACAGGATAATCAAATTTTAGCTCAGGTTTTTTAGATATCTCCCCTAACTCTGGCTCTTCTTTGCTTCCCGAAAGTAAACCAGTTCCAGAGGAAACAACTATCCTAGAAGAAAGCTTTGAGAGAGCATCTGAGCTTTCTTCAGATGTTCTGTCCAAATACCTAGGCATGTACTCCCTAACGTATTGAGCGTATTGAGAAAGGATCGTATCAACGTATTCACTGTATTTCATTGTGTACTCTGGAGTGAAGTCGCTCATTTCAGCCCCTTCAAAGAGTACTGGTAGTCCTATGGCAATGTACTTTGAATTTTCGGGTGATGGGTTTTCTATCGTTACTTGAACCCTTCCGCTGTACTTGAGCACCTTCACATAACCATCCGAAATAAAGAACGTATCAACCGCATAGTACTTCTGAGGATAGAGGATTAACTGAGGATATATAGGGCTGTAAAATATGTTTGGACCTTCCACTCCGCTTATTGTGCCTGTGGATAAAGGTTCGTTAATCTTTACATTCACCTGAAGCGTTTCATACGGGGCAATCCAGAACCCCATGTTGTTTACAATCCCAATCTCTCCACCTTTTCTAACCAGAGTGTATTCGTAATCAGGATTTATTAAAACGAATTTGTAAAATGGGCCAGCATTAACCAAGGTAACGTTTAAATCAACCGTGGCGGATGCGTTAACACTTTCTTGCGCATTAACTAACCCCGAAACTAGCAAAATAAGGAAAAAAAGCGAAAGTATCCTCCTTACCATCCCAATCACCCAGTAATCTTTGTTACATAGAGGGCGTTTCTATACTTAAGGAGGTCTTCAACGAATTCTGCTGGGACTTCAACTATCACCAAGACCTTAGCAGTGGGTTCTGTAGCCAATAACCCCGTGCTTTGCTCAAGGTCAAGGACCCTCCACTTGTACCTTGCGAGCTGCTCCTTAACTTCATCTGCCGCAGCTATCTTGTTGGCCGCAATGGCCTTTAATATCTCGTTTAGCTTCACATTGTAAGTGTAAGATGCACTTACCGTCTGTGAGCTTGATTGGCTTACGGAATGGCTTTCCTCTGTACTCTGCTCGTAAGAGATTGATTGGTCTCCTGGAGCATAGTTCTCAGAGTAGCTATCCGAATATGATGTATCCGAAGTTGTTTGTATATTCTTAGTTTCCTGCTGTGACTCGGATATTGCAATTACACCGGAATCAGTCAGGAAGAGAACCATATTTACATATCCTTCATCTGCTATCTTCCTAATAACTGTGGAGTTTATTTGGGCAAAGATCTTTATCTTGTCTCCTGAGGAAAGGAAGGCACCATTAACGTTCTCCCTTGGTAAGACCAAAGCAACTTGCACCATTTCAGCTTTCTCTATTGTGTACTGGAGAAGTTCGGTAAAATCTGTAACTTTGCTGAGTATGTACTTTGCCTCTGTTTTTGTGTATACACTTTTTTCTGTTCCTTTCTTGAGGATAACCTTTTGTGTAGGTGTGTTATCTATGAGGTAGTAGTAATATTTTCTCCATAGCTCGAGCAAGTACGGGTTGGGGTCAATTAAAGATACTTCATCTTTTGTTTTTGCGGAATTAACTCTCTCCTTTAATTGGTTTAGAGTTTGAATAGCTTCGCTCTTTATATCTTCTGGGAGGGGCTGAGAAAGGAGAAGTTCAAAAGATTGCTCTATTTGTGATAACTTTGTGCTCTTTGCCTGTTGAAGCTCCTTCTCAAGACGCTCTTGCTCTAATTGAGCTTTTCTCTGCTCTGCTATTGTCCTAACGTTTATCTTCTCGAGTTCCTCTATACTTTTTGCCTGGTTAATTTGCTCTATTAATTGCACCTTCATGGTATCATTTTCAAGCTCACCAGTGAAATACTTGTTGACCTCTTTAATCTTTGCAAGTTTGGCTTCTTGAAGCTGTTTTGCGGCACGATTTTGATAGGTTGTGTACACCCCTATGATAACAGCAATGAGAATGACAGCTATAATAGATGCACCTATAATTATCCTTTTACGTCTCTCCCTTTCCCTAAGCCTTCCCAATCTTGAAGGCTTTCTGGGAGGGGAAGCTCTTGGGACAGGAGCAGCAGGGGCTGCTTTCTCCTCTTTCTCCTCAACAGAAACTCTGCCCAATTCTCTCAAACGCCTTATTTTTTCTTCAATATCCTCCGCCACGGTCAGCACCACCGGATAATATTTAACTCCTCTTAAACTAAGAGTCCTAGTAAATATTTTAGGCTTTATCCCTTATTTACCTTTTGGTGGTGGATGGTGGAAAGGCTAATAATAAAAGCTGTAGAGATTAAAGGAAAGTGTCCGGTATTCAAGGTCGGGGATAAGGTAGTTATAGAAGGGCCAAAAGTCAACTTAAAAGAGACCGATGCGATCTGCACCCATGCATTTGCGTCTTTCCTCCCCTACATAGTGGCACTGCGAAAAGGAATTAAGGCTTCAGAGATAGGACTTGGGAAAGGGGAAAAAGCCTATGTGCAGTGCCTCGACCCCGGACCCCCGTACACGGATGGAGGAACGGTAATATTTGAAATAACGGTGGTAAGAGATGAAGCAGAAGAAAGCATGGAGAGTAGTGAGAGAAGCGATTAAAGAGGGAGACATTGTAGTAGAGGTAGTTGATGCTCGCGACCCAATTGGGACGAGAAACCTAAAAGTAGAACGCCTTGTCCAAGAAGAAGGAAAAAGGCTTCTCATAGTGATGAATAAAGCCGATTTAGTCCCAAAGGAGTGGGCTGAAGAGTACAAGAGGAAACATAAGGACATCCCAATAGTGTTCATCAGCGCAAGGGAGAGAAAGGGAACCGGAATGCTGAGGAAGGAGATCAAAAAGCTCGCAAAGGAACTCTTCCAAGAAGGCAAAGAGAAAGTGAAGGTTGTCCTAGTAGGCTATCCCAACGTTGGGAAGAGCACAATAATAAACGTGCTGAAAGGTAAGCATGCTGTTGGAACGGCACCAATACCGGGATATACAAAAGGAAAGCAACTTATTAAGCTTTCAAAAAAGATATGGTTAGTTGATTCCCCGGGAGTTGTTCCGATAGATGATTTTGACGAGCTCGTTATTAGAGGAGGCTTTCCGGCGGATAAGATTGAAGATCCCGTCAAACCGGCATTAAAGCTTATAAAAAGAATTTTAGAAACCAGAAAAGAAGCAATTACCGAAAAGTATGGGGTAGAGGAGTTTGAAAATGAAGAGCAAATTCTTGAAGCTATCGGCAGAAAGAAAGGTCTTCTAGGGAAGGGAGGCAAAGTTAATCTGGAAGAGGCCGCCCGTTATTTCCTAAGGGAATGGCAAACCGGAAGATTCACCCTTTTTGGAAGAGAGGAAGAAAAAAAAGAGTTTTTCATTCGGGATTTCGAAGAAATTCTCGACGAAATCGAGAAGGAACACCTCTTAGACCCCAGAAGAATACTCTGGAAATATGGAGAAAAGCTAACCCTTGATAACAAGAAGAGGATCGGATTTAGAGAAATTGAGGGATTTACAGTGGGAATAGCAACAGGATTTAAAAAGTGCGACTCTGCAATAAAATTCCTCGAGGAAATAACAAAGAAAAAGGTCATCGCAAGCGAGTGCTTTGGGGGGAAGTGGAAGGGCGTAGTAGCAATTCTGGAGTGATGGGGAATGAAGTTCATATTAACAACCTCACAGGGAATTGAAGATTTAGCAAAAAGAGAAGTTGAGATGCTCATTGAAAAGGCTGGACTAAAGGGAAAAGCAAAAGAGAAGCCCTTTGGGGTTGAGGGAAGAATAACAGCAGAGATTGAGAAAGGATATTATTTTGATGAAAAAGGGAAGAAGAGGGAGTTTGAAATAGCCTCCTTTTTGAACGAAAACTCCAGACTTCTGCACAGGGTTATTCTCCACATATCTTCAACAAGACTAACCAGCTTAGAAAAAGAAAATGCCCTCCAAGAGATTTATGATTTTGTGTTCAACTCCCCTATTGAAAAATATGTAAAGGTAAGTGAAAGCTTTGCAGTTAGGAGTTTTAGAAAGGGAGAGCACGAGTTTACAAGCATTGATATAGCAAAAACTGTTGGAAGTGCCATCTACGATAAACTTTCACAGTTTGGAATGCCGAGGGTGAACCTCGATCATCCTTCAGTGATTTTCAGAGCAGAGGTCATTGACGATGTCTTCTTCCTCGGGGTAGACACTACCGGCGATAGCTCACTCCACAAAAGGCCTTGGCGCGTTTACGACCATCCGGCCCATCTAAAGGCAAGTATAGCAAACGCGATGATAGAGCTTGCAGAGCTTGATGGCGGAAGTGTTGTAGACCCGATGTGTGGAAGCGGGACAATCTTAATCGAGCTCGCTTTGAGAGAGTACAAGGGAAGAATCACCGGTATTGAGAAGTATAAAAAGCATTTAAACGGTGCAAAAATGAACGCTTTAGCGGCTGGAGTGCTTGATAAGATTGAGTTTATTCATGGAGATGCCACGAAGCTCTCTCAATACATCGAAAGTGTTGATTTTGCCATAAGCAACCTCCCCTACGGGCTGAAGATAGGAAGAAAGAGCATGATACCAGAGCTTTATATGAAGTTTTTTAGTGAGCTCTCAAAAGTCCTTGAAAAGAGGGGGGTTTTCATAACAACCGAAAAAAAGGCGATAGAGAAGGCATTTGAAGAAAATGGATTTACAATTATCCATCACCGTTTAGTTGGGCACGGCGGCTTGATAGTTCACCTATATGTTATTAAATAGATCTCAGTAGTTTATATATCTATATAGTTTTTAGACAATACTATATTTTATTGCGACAATCTTTATATTATCTAAGGCTTCTCCCATTAACGGGTGAAGCAAATGAAAGGAACATTAGCAACTCTCTTGGTTTTAGTAATAGCAGTTTCTTTATTCGCCAGCGGATGTATAAGCTCAAATGAGCAGGATCAAACCCCAACTCAAAGCAACTCCAACCCTGAAAAAAGCCTTGTGACAATACGCACAACTGGGGCAACATTTCCCCAATATCAAGTTCAGAAGTGGATTGAAGCTTATATGAAGACTAACCCCAATGTAAAGATCGAATATGAAGGTGGCGGAAGCGGTCACGGACAAGATGCTTTCCTTAAGGGTATAACCCATATTGGAAGAACTGATCCGCCGGTTAAGGAATCAACTTGGAAGAAGTTTCTTGAAACTGGCGATCAACCCTTGCAATTCCCATGGATAGTGGGGGCAGTTGTGATTGCTTATAACGTGCCCGGTGTTGATGAACTTAAACTCGATGGTGAAACCCTTGCAAAGATATTCATGGGCGAAATAGAGTACTGGGATGATCCAGCAATAAAGTCCCTGAACCCCAACGTACAGCTCCCCAACAAGAAGATAATCGTCATTCATAGAAGTGATTCAAGTGGGACCACCGCCGTGTTCACTACCTACCTAACCCTCGTAAGTAAGGAATGGGCCGAGAAAGTTGGAGCTGGAAAGACTGTTGACTGGCCAGTTGATAAGCTCGGAAGGGGAATTGGTGGAAAAGGTAATCCTGGAGTTGTTCAAGCCCTAAAGAGCACGGAATATAGCATAGCTTATACTGAGCTCTCCTTCGCTATAGAAGAGAACCTTAAAGTTGTAGCACTTAAAAACAAAGCTGGAAACTTCGTAAAACCAACCGATGAAACCATAAAAGCAGCAGTTGCAGCAGTTAAGTCTTTTATCCCCGATCCTACGGAGGGATACAAAGAAGACCCTGCTCAGCTCATGAATGCTCCTGGAGAGAATGCCTACCCAATAATAGCATTTACTCACGCTCTCGTCTGGCAGAACAAAGGTGGAAAGCACTACACCAAGGAAGAAGCTGAAGCAATAAAAGACTTTTTGAGATGGGTTCTTACTGAAGGCCAAAAGCCCGAGAACATTGCCCCAGGTTATGTAGGCCTTCCACCGGAAGTTGCTCAGATCGGCTTAAAGGCAGTTGAGATGATCCAAACCGGCTGATTCCTTTTCCTTTTTTGGTGATATCAATGAGAGTGGGAGTAAACACATACATTGTGCAGGAGATAAGTGGAAAAGGATTTCCCATTGACGAGCTCAAAGTCGAAGTCTTAGAGCTTAACTTCGATGACACACCAGTATTAACCAAAAAAGGCATCAATTGGGAAATTTTAAAGAAGTTATCTGGTCTTGACGTAGAATTCACCCTCCATGCACCCACAGCAGATGGAAAGAACATTAATATTGACTTAGGACGCTACAGTAGAATGAATATTATAACAATGAAGAATGTCTTCAAAGTAGCCAACAGACTTAATGCAAAAATTGTTGTTTTACATGGAGGTAACATAAAAGAAAGCTACCACCGGGCGTTTATTAATACGCGGAAACAGATAATGGAAATAGCAAGCATGGCGGAGGATTACGACGTTAGGTTGCTTATTGAAAACCTTACCGATGTAAGCATTGGAACATTTCCACATGAACTGCTTTCTCTTATGGGGAACAATGTCTCGATGTGTTTAGATATAGGCCATGCCTTTCTCACAGCAATAAAGTGGGGCCTTCCTCTCGATGAGTTTATTTTACTGTCTCCATACGTAGAAGAGCTTCACGTTCATGACAACCACGGCAACTTTGATGAACACCTACTCCCGGGAGAGGGAATGATTGGATGGAATTATGTTGAGAAGTTTATTAAAAGTACACGCCCAAAATACCTAATTCTTGAAATTAAGCAGTTCTCCAGCATGGAGGCTGTTATCAATGCAACTCAGCAGGTTAAGAAAAATATAAGGGGGTGATCCAATGAGAATGGATGGATTCAAAGCAATTGCAATAGTGGCAGTTTTTGTTGTGTTTGCTGTTTTTGCAGGGATGCTTGTTATTTACTTCACAAACGCAGTTCCTGCATTTCACAGATTTGGTATAGATGTCTATCTCAAAAATATCTGGAATGCTGCTGAAGAGCCCTCAAGAGAAGCATATGGGATAGCTGCGGCCATATGGGGGAGTTTTTACACATCGCTAATTGCTGTGTTAATAGCATTGCCTCTTTCAATATCATATTCAATTTTTGTCGTCGACTATGCGCCAAAGCGATTGAAAAATGTCATAATTATACTCTCAGACGTTATGGCAGGACTACCAACTATAATCTATGGTATATGGGGAGCTTTTGTGTTGGTTCCTCTTTTGAGAGATTATGTTATGCAGTTCCTTTATGATCATCTTTCATTTATACCGCTCTTCTCTTATCCCCCAATTACCGGCTACAGCTATCTTTCAGCAGGTATTCTTCTTGCCATCATGGTTACTCCTTTTGCATCTGCCATAATCAGAGAGGCTTATGAGATGATACCTTATACCTACCGGGAAGCCGCTTATGCGCTTGGGGCAACAAAATATGAAGCCACAAAACTTTTAATAGGCTACATAAAGCCTGCCATTCTTTCTGGGTTTATTCTCGCCTTTGGAAGGGCCATTGGAGAAACGGTAGCAGTTTCTCTTGTAATAGGCAATACGTTCAATCTAACTTGGAAGCTCTTCGCACCAGGATATACAATTTCGTCCTTAATAGCTAACCAGTTTGGAAACGCATTCATCTATGAGTATATGACTCCAGTTCTTTATGCAGCCGGACTCGCCCTCTTCATCATAGGCCTCGGGATCAACATTATCGGATTAAGATTCATAAGGAGGTGGGAGGAGAATGTCAAGCTTTGAAGTGAGAAAACAGAAAGAGAGGCTTTTCTTAATAGGAATAGGAAGTCTCACATTCCTCGCACTACTTCCTCTCTTTCACATAATAGCTACAGTCTTTAGGAATGGATTACCTGTTATTATCAAGGGGGGTCTAAACTTCCTTACTGGAACATTTTCTAATGGTGGGATTGGGCCAGCCATTATAGGAACATTCGCACTAACCTTCCTCGCTTCCCTGTTGGGACTTCCAATAGCCTTTCTGGTTGGCCTCTATGCCTATGAATTCCCAAGAAGCACAATAGGTAGATGGACAAAGATGCTCCTCCAGATAATGATTGAGTTTCCAACGATATTAGTTGGAGTTTTCGTTATGCAGGTTCTTGTCGTACCAATGGGAACTTACTCGGCATTTGCTGGTGCCTTGGCCTTAGCAATAATTCTAATGCCCTATGTTGCTATTTATACTCACGAAGCGATGCGTGAGATTCCTTTCACTTATCGTGAAGCAGGGTACTCTCTCGGGCTTACAAGAATCAAGGTACTCCTCAAGATTCTGGCACCAATGGCAAAGCGTGGAATTTTTACAGGGGTTCTAATAGGTGTTGCCAAAGTCGCAGGAGAGACTGCGCCATTACTATTCACTGCAGGTGGCCTCTATGAGAGTTACCCCTCCTCAGTAACCAAGCCCATTGGCTCAATATCCCTCCTCATATACCAGCTTGTTCAGAGCCCAAGTCCAGCAGATCATGAAATGGCCTGGGGAGCCTCTTTAATCCTGCTTATTGTTTTCCTTGGAATATTCATCCCAATAAGACTTAGCTTAAAGGAGGTGAAACTATGAGGTTTGCTATAGAAACGGTTAACCTTCATATCTACTATGGCTCTAACCATGTGATAAAGGGAGTAAATCTCCAAATTCCAGAGAAGGGTGTTTTTGCCCTAATGGGTCCCAGTGGATGTGGAAAATCAACTATGCTGAGAACATTCAACAGGCTTATAGAACTTAACGAAGAGGCTAGGATTGAGGGAGAAGTGAAGCTCTTCGGGAAGAATATTTATTCCTCTGATGTCGATCCTATAGAGGTCAGAAAGCAGGTTGGTATGGTATTTCAGTATCCAAATCCATTTCCCCACCTCACTATATATGATAACGTTGCAATAGGGTTGAAACTAAATAGGCTTGTATCCTCAAAAGAAGAGATGGATAAGAGAGTGGAATGGGCTCTAAAGAAAGCCGCACTTTGGGATGAAGTAAAAGACAGACTAAAGGATTATCCTTCAAGCCTTTCTGGAGGACAAAGGCAGAGACTGGTAATAGCAAGGGCATTAGCTATGAAACCAAAAATACTTTTAATGGATGAACCTACTGCCAACATTGATCCGGTGGGAACATCAAAGATAGAAGAACTGCTTTTTGAACTCAGAAAAGATTATACAATCGTTTTAGTTACACATTCACCCGCTCAAGCTGCTAGAATTAGTAATTACGTAGGGTTCTTGTATTTGGGTGAATTGATAGAAGTAGGACCAACAAGGAAGGTGTTTGAAAACCCAGAGCATGAGCTAACTGAGCAGTATGTTACGGGGGTGTTGGGATGAGAAAGCTCTTAGAGTTGGGGCTAAAACAGATGGAAAAACTTCTTCAAGAAATGGGAGAAACAACAATAGAATGTGCCAATTCTATTGAGAAAATTTTAGATGGAGACTGGGACAACATAGAAGACAAATCAAGCAAGTTACACATTTTGAGAGAAGAAATAATAGATATAGCCACAGAGCTTCTCGTACGATACCAACCGGTGGCTTCTGATCTTAGGTACATACAGGCATCTATAGATGTAAGTTACGACCTTTACAGAATTTCAAGATATGCAATGGAGATAGAGAGAACAATAAAAATAACAAATCCTAATTGTGAGTTCCGAGATGTTAAGAATGCTCTCAAAACCGTTAATGAGATGATTAAAACAGCCGTGGAAGCGTTTTTGTCCAAAGATGAACTCTTGGTAGGAAAGCTCATAGAGATGGATACAAAAATAGACAGAATGTACATAGACTCAATAAAGGCACTAAAGGAACAACCAGATCTTTGCAAAGCAGTTGAGGCTCTGATAATCAGGCACCTAGAAAGAATAAGTGACCACGCCAAATATATTGGTGGGGCAACTATCTATGTAAAAAATGGAAAGAGGATTTAATTTACTCTTTTTATTTTAACTAACACAGAATACTTCTCTCAGCAAGCACCCCCTCCCTCAAAGTTCCAATTCCCTCTATCCACGCCTCAACAACATCGCCATGTCTCAGAGGTTCAACGCCTTCAGGGGTTCCAGTTGCAATTATGTCGCCTTTCTCAAGGGTCATTATACTTGAAACGTACTCTATTATCTCATCTATCTTGAATATCATCTTGCTCGTCCTTGAGAGCTGCCTTATTTCGCCGTTAACCTTGAGGCCAATTTCAAGGTCGTCAACGTTTATTTCCCTCTTATCAACTATTCTCGGCCCTATGGGAGCAAAGGTATCAAATCCCTTTGCCACAGTCCATGGAAGACCTTTTTTCTTTGCTTCCCACTGGAGATCTCGGGCGGTTATATCCATTAAGATGGTATAGCCAAGAACGTAGTCCATGGCTTTCGCCCTTGGAATGTTCTTACCCCTCTTTCCAATTATCACAGCAAGCTCTACCTCGTGATCAACGTGATTACTCTTTCTCGGCAAGATTATCGTTTGACCGGGCCCTATAAGTGCGGAAGGAGGTTTCAAGAAGATTACCGGTTCTTCGGGAACTTCGTGCCCAAGTTCCCTTGCATGTTCAGCGTAATTTCTTCCAAGACAGATTATTTTGCTCGGCTTAACCTCGTAAAAGCCATCTCTAAAGGGTAAACGAATCATGTGATCACCAAGTAAAATTACAATTTTGGAGCTTATAAACTCTGAGGATATAGGACGCTAACCAAAAATTTGAAGAATTGGGAGCTATCTCCTCAAAGGCTCCGGAATGGCTTTGTCCCACTGCTCCCTTGCCAATTCTCCAGTATATTTGAACTTCTCAACAAGCTTTTTAGCCTCTTCCCTCTTCTTCTGGTGCTCTCTCAAGAAGTTTTGAACCTTTTCTATGAGATAGCGCTTGCATTGGCCGCATAAGAGTTCTCCATTCTTGCATGCGTGATATCTCTCAATCAAAGCTTTATCATCAGGTTCAAAGAATATTTCGAGCCATTTGAACACAACACACTTATCCGGCTCTCCCCCAAGCTCCCTCTGCTCCTTTGCTGTAGCTCTTCCTCCTGTGAGTGCGTATTTCCATATTTTTCTACCAGCTTCTTCAGGATCATCTGTTAGGTAAATAGCAGTTTCTGGCTTTGAGGCGCTCATTTTACCTCCAAGACCCATCAAACCTGGAACGAACTTTGAGTGCAAGGCGGCTGCTTTGTAATATCCCAAACTCTCGGCAAAATCCCTCTGTATTCTCCAGTAGGGATCTTGGTCTATAGCTGCAGGAATAAGGGAACGTTTTTTCTCAAAGAAAGTAGGCGCAGCTTGGATTGCCGGGTAGAATATCATTCCGATTTTGCTCTGGTCGTTAAACCCAAAAACGGCTTTTGCCATTGAATAGGTGACTTTCTTTGCTATTGGAATCGCCATCTCGTAGATTTTGGTGAACTCACTATCCTGAAAGATGAACGTCTTATCCGGATCAAAGCCCACCGCTATGATGTCGAGAATGTTTTCATACGCCCACTTCTTAGTCTCCTCAAAGGTTAGATTGGGCTTGAAGAGGAACTTCTCATCGTCTGTTATTTGAATGTACAGGTTAACTCCGAAATTCTCCTGAAGCCATTTTGTTGCAAAGAAGGGGATTATGTGTCCGATGTGCATCGGCCCACTTGGGCCTCTCCCCGTGTAGAGGAAAAAGCCTCTACCCTCTTCGTAGTCCTTGAGTACAAGGTCATAGTCTCTATGGGAGAAGAAAAACCTCCTCCTAAAGTATATCGGAAGCTCACTTTTGGTAAGCTCTTTGGTCTTCTCAAGCAGCTCTTCGGTGAGCGGCGTCGTTCCAAACTCCGTAATGAGCCTGTCGTAATCTACTACACCCTTTACTTCCCATGGAGTTACCTCAAATTCCATCCAGAACACCTCCAGAAATCAAACTAACCAAAAGAGGAATCCAGATTTCATCACCAAAGCCAAAAGCAATCACCGTGCATGGTCTAAAAGTGGAAAATAAAAATATAAAGTTTTCCCCAAGGCAACCCTAAATCGTCTCTCTAAGATACCGCCCGTACTTGACCAAAGCGTAAACCGCATCAACCCCATCCTCGACTGTTTCAAAAACCGGTACTCCTGTCTTTTCTATTCTTCTCGCCATCCTCTCCGGGAATTCACCACCGGGAGCTATGAAAACTATTGGCTTTCCGTACTTCTGCATTTCGCCCACTTTTTCCACGATGCCTTCATCTAAAGCCGGGCTCTGGAAGAGAGCTATAACAACCAAAACATCAACGTTCTCATCCTCTAAAGCATAGCGCATAGCAATCTCATATCTGCTAGAGGGAGCGTCTCCAATTATGTCGATGGGATTCCTGTAACTCATGTGGTACGGGAGCTTTCCTTCTTCTATCGCCCTGGCGAATTTCTCTTTGGTCTCCTCACTGAGCTCGGCCATTTTTAATCCTACCTCAAGAATTCCATCGCTCATCATTACTCCAGCTCCGCCACCGTTGGTAACTATTGCCACCCTGTCTCCTTCTGCTGGCTTCTGCATTGCCAGCACCTTAGCATAGTTAAAGAGCTGTCTCATGCTTCTCGCTTCTAAAACCCCTGTCTGCTCAAAAGCGGCTTTATAAATGGCATAGCTGCCCGCCAAGCTGCCGGTATGGGAGGCGGCAGCTTTAGCCCCAGCTTCAGTCCTTCCGCTCTTAAGAATTACTACGGGCTTCTTTTTGGTAGTCTCTTTAGCAACTCTAAAGAACTTCCGTCCATCTTTAACTCCCTCAAGGTATGCCGTGATAACCTTAGTGGCCTCATCGTCCTTCAAATACTCCATGAAGTCGCTCTCATCAAGGTCTGCCATGTTTCCGAGGCTTATGAATTTGCTCATACCGACTTCATGTCTTGCAGCCCAGTCGAGGATAGCAGCCCCAAAGGCACCGCTCTGGCTCATAAAGGCTATTCCACCAAATCCCGGTCTTGCTTGCCTTTCCGGTGGATTGAATGTGCAGTCGAAGCCGTTTTCAATATTTGTGATGCCCAAACAGTTGGGTCCCACGACTCTTATGTTCCATTTTCTCGCAACTTCAACGAGCTTCTCCTCAAGCTCTACGTTTCCAGCCTCTTTAAAGCCTGCAGAGATTACAACAGCCCCCTTTACTCCTTTCTGACCACATTCCTCAAGCACCTGAGGGACAAACTTCCCGGGAATCGCTATAACTGCAACATCAACTTCTTCCGGTATCTCTAAAACGCTTTTATACGCTTTAAGCCCCATGACTTCGGTTTCCCTAGCATTTACCGGATAAACCTTGCCCTTAAAACCAAAGTTTATGAGATTTTTCATTATAGCGTTTCCAATTTTTCCCTCTTTGTTTGATGCCCCAATAACAGCAACGCTTTTCGGATAGAACAAGAAGTCCAGATTCATGCCCTTTCCCCCCACAACAGTGACCATATCTGGTGTTTGATGTGGGAATTTTACATTTATAAAATTTTCCAGATTTGGGAAAAGGTTATATTCTATAACGTTCAAATTCTTATTAAAACGTTAAAATTGGTGAGGGCAATGAAAAAGAAGGTTAAACTAGTCACAGACCCAGAAGTGATAAAGCTAATGCTTGAGGATACAAGAAGACAGATATTGAAGTTGCTTAGAAATAGGGAGATGACCATTTCACAGCTCAGCGAAATCCTCGGGAAAACTCCGCAGACAATCTACCACCACATCGAGAAGCTAAAGGAAGCCGGCCTTGTGGAGGTAAAAAGAACAGAAATGAAAGGGAACTTGGTGGAAAAATACTACGGAAGGACTGCAGACGCGTTCTACATAAATCTATACCTCGGAGATGACGAGCTCAGATACCTAGCCAGGTCAAGGTTGAAGACAAAGCTCGATATCTTCAAAGCCCTTGGCTATAAATTCGATGAGGAAGAGCTTTTGAACATAATGGACAGACTCCTAGAGAAAGAACATTCCTATACAGCAAAAATCTCTGCAGAGATGGAGGAAAAAGAGGACGCCCTTAAGGAATTCTCGGATGAGGACATAATCCACGCCATTGACTGGCTCACCATGGCAGAGCTTGGAAGGGACGAAGAGGCAATAGCTCTCCTGAGAAAGCTCGGAGAAACACTTAAAAAGGAATAAATTCAAAGGGAAACGGGATAGAAAATGGCAAGAGGAATTAGACTTCTCGTGCTGGATGTGCTTAAACCCCACCAGCCTATGGTTACTGAGCTAGCTTTGGGATTAAGTGAGCTGAAAGGTGTTGATGGAGTTAATATTACCCTCGTGGAGATAGACAAAGAAACGGAAAACGTAAAGATAACCATCGTTGGGGACAATCTGGACTATGAAGAGATTGTAAGGACAATAGAAGAGTTTGGTGGAGTTGTGCACAGCATTGATATGGTTGCCGCAGGAAAGAAGATTATTGAGGAGAGCGAAACCCCCCAAGACAAGCTAGAAGAGTTTTGAGAGCAGAGGACTCATGAAAGAGGTACTGATTGTTACTGATCCCGAGAAAATTAAGCTATTGGGGGATAGAACAAGGCTTGAGATAGTCAATCTGCTTAGAGAACGCCCCATGTCTGTTCCTGAACTTAGTGCTATGCTAAAAAAGAGCCCCTCAACGATATATCGACACATAAACCTTCTTGAAAAAGCGGGATTTGTGGAAGAAGTTGGGAGAGATGGAAACGAAACCCTCTATCGAAGAAGTGCAAGGATATTTTTGATTGCACCTTATCAAGATGGGACGTGGCAACACCAACAATGAAGGCCATCCATCGCCAGGAGGCAGAAACGCTCTATAATCTATTCAAGAATGCCGGATTTGAGATTGACGATAAAAAGACTTTCATAGAGGTTCTTGAAAGATTCCTGACAACAATAGAGAGGCTTTCAAGAGATTTAATCAAGCGACTGGAGGGTTTTGATTTAAACCCCTTAGAGTTCATTCACATAATGAATCTTTTAGTATTGCTCACTTCTCCCAAGTTACAAGGGGAGGCAAAAGAATTAAGGAAACTCCTAAAATTGGAGGATTAAAATTCAAGAACCCACTTGATAGCGAATGGGACTTTTTTAGCAACCTCCAAAGCGGTGAAGTTTTCTCCCATCTCCTCTCTTACCATATCCCCTGCTAGGCCGTTCAAGAAAGCACCAGCGCTTGCGGCTCTCAACGGCGTGTTGCCCAATGCGAGCAATGCCCCAACTATTCCAGCCAGCACGTCTCCAGTTCCTCCTGTCGTCATACCCCGGTTTCCGGTTTTGTTGTACCTCCAGATTTTGCCGTCACTTATTATATCGTAAGCTCCCTTGAGCAGGATAGTGCCATTCACTGCCCTGGCTTTCTCCATTACCTGCTTCGCCTTCTCTTCAAGATTCCCCTCAGGTTTTTCACCAAATAAAATCCTGAATTCACCGGCATGAGGCGTCAAAACAAACTTTTTGCCTTTAAGAACATCTAAATCATCGACAATAGCCTTTAAAGCATCGGCATCTATAACAATGGGCTTTTCACACCAGCGGAGGAACTCGACAACAAAGTCTTTTGTCTCCGGTCTTTCCCCAATTCCAGGGCCAACAACAACTGCATCGACATTATCGGCAATTGCCAAAACATCCTCAACGTCTTCTTTTGTAAAGTTTTTACCCTCGAAGGGACGCAAAATTACGTCAGGGTCATTTATTCTTCTAGCAGAGTATTCGGGCATCGCTAGGTACACCAAATCCACTATGTAGCTCGCCGCTTTCGCTGCCAAGTACGGAGCCCCAAAGTAGTCCTCGCTCCCCCCAATTATGAGAAGCTTTCCATTTTGCCCTTTGTGCTCACCCTTCTTTCTTAAAGCAAACTTTGCATCTCCTGGCCCTATGAGGTGATATAGCTCTTTTGGATACCCAATCTTCGCTATAACTCTTTCAAAGCCAGCATACTCTTCTTTATCCCACTGGAAAGTTACTGCAAAGTCGCACCTAACGCGAACATCGCTTGGATAGCCGCTCGGAAGGTCAACGCTCACTATCTTGGCTTTTCCAGCGTATTCGTTTATTTTCTCCACAGCAGAACGTATGGGCTCGCGAGGTTCTCCTTTGCTCCCTGCTCCCAACAGAGCATCGACTATAACATCGAACTCATCGAGATTTAGGGGTTTTATCTGACTTGAGTCTTTGAGGACTTTTATTGTGACAAAATCGAGCTTCTTCAGTATCTCCCAGTTGTGCCTCGCTTCCTCGCTCCCGATTTTTACCTCATCTCCCACCAAGAAAAGCGTTACATTGTTCTCAAAGCTGAGGTGTCTAGCGGCTACGAATCCATCGCCACCATTGTTACCCGTACTAGAAAAGACTGCTATTTTTAGGCCCTTACCAAACTTCTCCTCTATAACCCTTGCAACCCCAGCACCAGCGTTCTCCATGAGCTGGTAAGGGGTTATACCGAGCCATTTCGCGTTGATATCCCAGATGTAAACGTCCTCGATTCTCATAAGCCACCACCCCATGGAAATTCGGAGTCCATAACTTTAACTTTTTCTCCAGAGAGTTCCTCACAGTAGAAAGGCAAGTGCGTTTCCCATCCGAAAATTTAGAAAGAAGGCCCATCTTCAGAGCCTATAGAACTCCTCAAGGTTCAAGAGCTTTCTCCCAATTATTGCCTCAATCGCAAAGAGGGCAGAACTTGCACACCCATCCACGCCGGAGCTAAGCTCTTGAGCTGAGTCGCCAGCAACGTAGAGGTTCTTTATTGGCGTTTCCGGGCCAAGTCTCCTCTCCCAGTACCAGTCAATAGTTCTCCCGATTCCGTCCACTATTGGGAACATGACCTCCGCCTTCCAGTCCCAGTCGTTCTCAAAGTCGAAGTTGGGGAAGAGGGCCTCTAAATCAGCCACCATCTTTTTCGCCAGCTCCTTCTTGTTAGTTTTTTCATCGGCCAGAACCGCTATGCTTAGAGGGTAATTCCCCTCGGGGGCCTGCTTGAGTTCAGGACTCACTTCGTAGATGAGATAGTAGGAGTCCACGTTCTTAACCTCCGAACGGGGCACCATTATCCACGTCCCCACGGGTTTTTTTGTAAGGGGTCTTTTTGCTCCTCCTATGATTAGGAAGAGCTTTGTGGCCTCTTTTTCTCCTTCCCTAAGTCTCTCCGCGAACTCTTCGGGAAGGTTTTCCTCCTTTATCAGGTGAAGGAGGTAGTAGGCGGGTGCCGCGAAGAGAACCTTTCTCGATTCAATGGTCTTTTTACCGATCTTTAGTCCCTTAGCTTCTCCATTTTCAACGATTATCTCGGTCACGTTTGTCCCGAGGTGCACCTCTCCGCCGTTTTCCTCTATCGTTTTCCTAAGGGCCTCCGCTATCGCCCCCACTCCTCCCTCCGCGGAAAAGAGGGGAGTCTTATAGCGTTTAATCCCCCTGAGGTAGGCCTTCATGCAGAGTATAAGATCCCCTGCGGAGTTCCTTTCGGTGTCTATTATCGTCTGGTAGCCCGCAACAAAGCCGTCCGTGAAGAGCTCCCTTGCGTTCTCATCGAATCCAAACTCATCATAAAGCTCCTCCAGCGGCCTGTAGGCCCATTTTTCCATAACCTCCCCAAAGCTAACCTTCTCTACGTAGGAGAGGAACTTCCTGAGCCTGAGCTTTGACCTTAGAGGTATCCATGGATAGGCTCTGAGTTGTTCCAAAAACCCAACCGGGGGCTGGTAGAGCCCGCCGTTTTTGTAGAAGTAAGGCATGTTGAGGGGTACAAACTTGAAGTGCCTCTTCGCACCCAGCCTGTCGAGGATGAACTCGAGATAGCTGTTGGTGGCAAAGACGTGGTGCCCAAAGTCAACACGGTAATCCTCCCTCTCCGCCCACCCCCATTCCTTTGGGGTTCTTGTGGCGGCCCTTCCACCAACGAAGTTGTTCCTTTCGAAAACCGCTACACGGTACCCCTCCTTTGCAAGGAGAGAGCCTGCAAGCAGACCAGTAAAGCCAGCTCCAACAATAGCAACATCGTACATTCTAAACACCCAGAATTTTAGGCTTTGTAAGTATTTAACTCTTGTGCTGAGTGAACAGAGGAAAAAGAATCTTGGAAAAGTCTAATTACTGATAAAAAGCGATCCTTCTCATTCGAGGGATTGTGTGAGGAGCATTGGAAAGAAGCTAAGGAAGTTCTTGAACTCGAAGAAGTCCATCCTCGTTTACGGGGGTGGAAGTTTCGACCATCCTCTCGGCTAAATAGTACAGAATTTGAGAAAACTGCATAAATCCTCAAAAGATAAAGGGATTTTTCAAGAACTCATCTCTGCATGCTTAAACTGGCTTTTCTTGTTGCTAGCACCCCGTCCTCAATGCGCATGAGCACCACCACTAAAAATTTGTAACGGACATCATAAAAGACTATCTTTCCCTGCAGAAAGAGAGGAAAGGGGAAAGAACAAAAAATCCCAAGAGATAAATAACAAAATCATCAACCCAATTCATAAATTACTGGGGCTTCTTTTGAAATTTTTCATCTTTAGGTCGAGAAGAACTCAATAGCTCCATTATTATAATAAACAAAACTGAAACGAGGTAAATAACCAAGAGATTCCTGAATTTTTCTGTTGGTGGCACTGCATGAGTTGCTACTGGGTGGGGAAGAAGCTGCAATATCCCATACCCAATTATGGCAAAGCCAATAACAATAACCAACATAACACCGAAAATCAGTTCCCTTGTAACCCCCGAGGACATTCAGACCACCAAGAAATGGTGAGTACTAAAAAACAAAAAAATTACTCTAAAAAATTTCCCCAAGTTCTGTTATTGTTGCTACCCACACTACATAGATAACAATAAACAAAAGCAAATAGCTTAAGAAGAGCCTCAACCTTCGATTTCTTATTTTCTTAAGTCCAAAAACCTCAAAACCAGCATAGGAGTGGACAAGGAGCAAAACAGAGAAGCCATATCTTATAAGCCGGTATGAATGGAGCGTTGGAGCATTCTGGTATGAGACCAAGCCAAAAGTAAAGATTGAGATCACCTTAGGGCTTACAATCCCATATCCCGTGATAATAAGAATAAAAGAGAAAACAAAAAGCGGAACCGCTGTAAGTTCCACAATCCTAAATGGCCTCATGGCTTTTCACCAATATATGCATCATCCGGATAGCCTTCGCTCTCGTAAGTTCCCAAGAAGTTGTAATCCACAACCTCTATCTTAATCAAATACTTGATCCATTTGTATCCCCACATTCCAGGGGCTGTTTTCTAAATGGTTAAAATCGTAAAGTTTATATATTTTGTGTCATTGTTTGTAATAGGGGTGTGCAGTATGAAGCTTTATCGGACAGGGAAAGCGGCACAGCTCCTTGGCATTAGCAAGCCGACACTCCTCAGAAAAATCAAAGCCGGCGAGATTAAAGCATACAGGGTCGGAAAAGAATACAGAATTCCAGAAAGCGAGATTAAAAGACTCCTCGAAGGCAAAACCCCCGACAAGGTTGTAATTTACGCCAGAGTATCAAGCAGAGACCAGAAAGAAGACCTTGAAAGACAGGTCGAATACCTCAAAAACTACTGCGCATCAAAAGGCTACCAAGTTGCAAAAATCATCACAGACATTTCCTCAGGACTGAACGAGAACAGGAAGGGGTTAAAACAGCTCTTCAAACTCATTGAAAGCGGGGAAATAACAAAAGTCGTGATAACTTACAAGGACAGGCTCACCCGCTTTGGATTCAAATACCTTGAGCAGTATTTCAACTCACACGGGGTTGAGATTGAAGTAATCTTTGATGATGAAGAGAAGACACCGGAAAAGGAACTTGTTGAGGACTTGTTAGCCATCGTAACCTCTTTTGCTGGAAAGCTTTATGGAATGCGTTCTCACAAGAAAAAACGCCTTGTCGAGGCGGTAAAGAATGCCCTCAGAGACGATTAAACTCACGGCAAAATTCAAACTCAAAACAGAACCTGAAGGGT
>NZ_WHIZ01000014.1:0-36095 GCF_009372125.1 Thermococcus sp. 101 C5 | reverse complement strand
TTCTCGGTTTGGTGGACCGCCTGGTGATGTGACTGAATGGCTTCAGGAGGTGATACCCCAGTTATCCTGACAGTATCTAACTCTTTTACCAAAAACCTTTAATTCCCTTCGGCTTATGAGAAGCGGGAGAAAAGATGATAGACGAGTTAGTTAAAATCCTAAACCGCGAGAACGTTGAGTGGGAGATTTACTGGGAAATCGGCAGAGGGAGCTCGTTTAAAATCGAGAAGTGTGAGCTGGAGAGAGCCCAAAGGAAATACCATTCTGGTATTGGTCTTAGGGTGGGATACAACGGAAAACAGGGTTTTTCCTATATCACAGGACTAACTCACTCAAAAGAAGAGCTTGAAAAGTTTGTTAAAAAGACCATAAAACTTGCAAAGGTCAGAGAGGTAAAGTTTTACGGATTCCCCGAAAAAAAGCCTGTCAAAAAGGTTAGTGGAATTTACGATAAGCGGATAGCGGAGCTGGAGTTTGAGGAAGCTTTGGAACTTGGAAGAGAGATCTCCAGAAAAGAGAGTGAGCTGAGAGAAAAATACGGGGGAAGCTACACCTTTTCCGGAAGGCTGGCTTTTGGGGTGGCAAGAGACGGCATAGCGAACTCAAACGGGATCGAGATGGAAGAGGAAGGCACAGCAATGAGCTTTAGCGTTTACATAGTTAGGAAAGACGAAAAAGTTGGAACGGGGGACTACTACAAAGCCTCAAGAACTATGATGGACTTCGAAAGAGAGCTTGAGAAAGGGCTCGAAAAGGCTATGCAGGAGGTTGAGCTAAGCTACAACGCAAAACCGCTGGAGCCTTTTGATGGAGAACTCGTTCTAGAGCCGCACTCAGTTGCATCTCTCGTCGGGCTGTTTATTTCAAACCTAAAGGGAGACAACGTATACCACAAAAGGAGCAGATTTAACAAACTGGGCGAAAGCGTTGCAAGTGAAGCGTTTACGCTCATCGATGATGCCACGCTGGAAGGCAAAATCGCGAGCTACTCTTTCGATGGCGAAGGAAATCCCTCTCAAAGGACGGTTTTAGTTGAGAATGGAGTACTAAAGAACTTTCTTCTTGACGAGATGTATGCTCGTCTTCTTGAAATGGAGGGCACGGGAAATGCCGTGAGAGACTTTAGGACCCCTCCCCACATAGGGACAAGCAACATAATCGTGGAGGGAGAGGAAGAGAACCTTGAGGATTTTGAAGGGGTTATAATAAAGAAAGTCTTTGGTGAGCACACTGCAAACCCAATAAGCGGGGACTTTTCACTAACGGTTGAGCTTGGCTATGTGGTCAAAAACGGTGAGGTCATTCCATTCAAGGACAACATGTTTGTGGGGAACGTTTTTGAGTTCATGAACTCCATAACGGCTGTAGGAAAGAAGAAGGAAGAGCTCGGGGCGTTTATATCTCCCAGGGTGCTCGGTGTGGGAAAGATTGTTTGAAGAAAGGTTTAAGTTGTTCTGCGTCTTAATTTTTATTTGGTGATAGCATGAGAGTTCTGGAAGAAAGGCCTGTGAAGATTAAGGTAGTTAGAACTAAGAGGGGAGCGATTCTCCACATGATAGAGATCTCAAAGAACCACTTCTTCCTCGAGCAGAACCCGCTTAAGGATTCAAAGTACGGCGTAGCCTACAGGAAAATAAAGAACAAGTTCCCCGAATTCTATATGTTCTGGGAGATCAAGAACAACCGATACACAGGAAGACTTTTGGTAGGTTCTTTCCTTGAAAAAGAAGAAATAGACGAATTCATTACGCTGGTCGCTCAGACAGATGAGTTCAAGAAATTTGAGCACATACTCGAAGAAATCGAGGAGGAAGAAGGGGAGAAAGAGGAAGAGACAGCTACCTAGCTGGCTTCCTTCCCACGATAATAACATAACCGGTATAAGGGCTTTCAAAAATCTTCATTGATTCCCAGGCATTTTTCAACCCCTTTAGCCCTTCTTTTCTAAGTATCTTCAGGAATATTTTCAGCTCTCCTATGATGCCAACCTCTTTCCTCATCTCTTTCATCCACTCGGGAATTAGGTGGGATTTATCAATCACGATAACATCCATAAGCCCGGCTTTTTCAAAAATCCTCCTCCACCCCTCGGGAGTTTCCGGCTCTTCTCCCTCAATTTCTTTGAGTTTTAGCTTCAGCGTTTCGGGAGTATCCTCTTTCCAGGCAACGTCGTGTATCCCCACATAGCCATTTGGCTTAACTACGCGAACAATTTCTCTTAATGCAACCTCCTTGTTAAGGAGACAGAGCGTGCACTCCGATATGACAACATCAAAAGTGTTGTCTGGAAAGGGCAATTTATGAGCATCGGCTAAGATGAAAGTAGTTTTACCTTCCAATCCTCTCATTTTTGCTTTATTCTTTGCTTTCTCTATCATCAGAGGAGAAGCATCAACCCCTACGACTTCACAACCAAAGGTTTCCGCTAAAAAGCACGCAGTTTCGCCAGTGCCACATGCCACATCCAGAACTTTGGATTTTTCATTAATGCCGCAGAGTTCTGCTAGCTCTCTCGTAATTTCCAATCCGCTGGGATGGAGGACTTCAATACCCAAGTTTTCTTCCTCTAAAATTTCTTCCAGGCTCATGACTCATCAAAAAGGATATGGCACAAAAGTTTATACATTTAGCGGCTCAGGGTTTGACCATCATCACAGTTCAGATACCCTAGAGTTCTTCATCGCCTATCTAAATTTGAAAAGTGCCTTATAAAAATTATTGGAGGGGCCGAGAGATTAAAACAAAAGGGAAAAATCAGGAACTCTTCCTCTTTTCCTCCAGATATTGTTTGATTCCCTTTGCGGCTTTTCTTCCATCGCCCATTGCGAGAATTACTGTGGCTTCTCCTCGTATGGCATCTCCGCCGGCAAAAACACCGGGAATGTTTGTCATCATGTTTTCATTCACCTTTATTACACCGTGTTCATCGGCTTCTATCTGTGGAAGTGTCATTCTCAAAAGCTTGCTTGTTGTTTTGCCTATTGCTATTATAACGGTATCCGCCTCAAGAACTACGGTTTCTCCAGTGGGCACGATTTTTCTCTTTCCTCTTGCGTCTCTCTCTTCAAGGGGTCTCATTTTCTCGAACTTAACGGCTTTAACTCTTCCATTCTCATCGCCAATGAACTCGACCGGATTGAGGAAGAACTCAAACTTAACACCCTCTTCCTTAGCATGTGCAACCTCTTCGACCCTCGCAGTAACATCTTCTTCTCCCCTTCTATAGGCTATTGTGACCTCTGCCCCAAGCCTCCTTGCGGTTCTTGCAGCGTCCATTGCGGTATTTCCAGCACCGATGACTATGACCTTCTTGCCCACCTTAATTGGAGTCTCGTACTCAGGGAATGCATAAGCTTTCATGAGGTTGACCCTTGTTAAGAACTCGTTCGCTGAGTATATGCCGTTCAAGTTGATTCCGGGGATGTTGAGGAGCTTTGGTGTTCCGGCACCGGTTCCTATGAAGACGGCATCGTACTCCTCAAGGAGCTCATCGAACGTTACCGTCCTTCCTACGACATAGTCGGTTTTTATCTCAACGCCAAGTTTTTTGAGTTTTTCAAGCTCCTTTTCTATGGTTTCTTTTGGCAATCTAAACTCGGGAATTCCGTAAACCAGAACCCCACCGGGTTTGTGGAGGGCTTCGAATATTGTAACCTGGTAACCTTCTTTTGCCAGCTCAGCGGCACAAGTAAGCCCAGCGGGACCGGCTCCGATAACAGCAACCTTTTCCTTCTTCTTTTCAATCTTAGGGGTAATTTCCTGAAGCAATTTTTCATCTATGCCTTTTTCCCTTGCATAATCTGCTACAAAACGCTCAAGCTTTCCAATGTTTATAGGCTCGCCAACCTTACCCATCACACACACTGCCTCACACTGGTCTTCTTGGGGGCATACTCTACCGGTAATTGCGGGTAAAGTGTTGCACGCCCAGATAACTTCTAATGCCTCTTTAACAGCTTTTTCTGGGTTGTCCCTGTTCTCGCGGAGCTTCCTTATGAAGCCGGGAACGTCTATGTGGACGGGACATCCCTGGGTACAGGGAGCGGGACTGCACTGGAGACATCTCTCAGCTTCTTTAACGGCAAGCTCAAACGTGTAACCCAAGTTAACCTCCATAAACCCCTTAAGCCTCTCTTCAACAGGTCTCTCCGGAGTGGGGACTCTTTCCTTGATAAGCGTCATCATTGAGCACCTCCTTGCTGAAGTTTGGTGAGATAATCTTCCAGAGCCTTCTTTTCTAAGTCGGCATAGAACTCAGATCTTGCAATAAGCTCCTCCCAGTTTACTTCATATGCATTGAAGCTTGGGCCATCAACACAGGCAAATTTAACCTCTCCTCCAACTGTAACTCTGCACGCACCACACATGCCTGTTCCATCAACCATTATGGGGTGAAGGTCGACTTCCATAGGAATTCCGTACTCCTTAACCACATCAAAAATGGCTTTTTGCCCTCTTGCCGGCCCAACCATAAAGACCAGATCAGGCTTTTCTTTTTCAATGAGCTCTCTTACTTTTGCTTGTCCCCTTGTGACGAGCTCTTTAAATATTTCTGGCATACCCATGCCTTCTTTAAGCGGGAAGCTCTCCACTATGTGTTTTGAGACTGCCTTTTCCAGGTCTTCTTTAAGAATAATCATTGGTTCCGGGACTATGTGGAGGGTTATTACTTCGTTTCCAATTTCCTGCCATGCCTTAGCTATTGGATAGACCTCCACTATTCCGGTTATCATTCCTATTGCCAAAATCTTCCCAAACTTTTTCATCGGTGCGGGATTACCAAGGGGGCCGGCTATGTTTAGTATTTTGTCCCCCTCTTGTAGTTCCATGTTCATTCTAAGGGTGGTTCTTCCTCTTATGAAGGTCACGAGTGTTATCCACCCCTCCTCTGCATCCCACATTACGGGAGTTAAGGGGATTCTTTCGCCGTTTTCAAATGCTCTGACAACAACAAACTGCCCAGGCTGAACCTTTCTAGCTATGTGCGGAGCGTGAATTTTATACAGCACATTATTGGCTGCAATTTCTCTCTTTTCCAGTATCTCGTACACGATGAACACCTCCGTACATACGTTCAAGTTTGGCTATCTACTTTTGTTCAAAACCAGAGGTATTTATAAAAATATTGTAAACCAAAAGTTGAGAAGTGGGCTAAAAAAGATGAAAGTCTAAGATGAGAGAAGCTCACAAAAAAGGTCAATAGAAACAGAAAGAAGCAAAAACAAGCTACCTCTTTCTAACAAAGGTTATATAGCCCGTATGGGCCAGCATGGTTGTTCTTGGCCTTATACACTCCTCTTTAACTTCCTGCTCTCTCACAAGGCACTCAATTGTTTTTGGCCTCGTAAAGTAGTCTTTGTACTCTCTCAACTTTCGGTACAGTCTGTCAACCTGATTTATACACGGGGTGTATGCAACAAAAAATCCCCCGGGTTTTAGGGCTTTTATTGCATGTTCCACAACGTTTTCTGGCTGTGGAAGGTCTAAGATAATGTGATCCACGTTCTCCTCATCAATCCCTTCATATATGTTCTTCAGCTTTATTTCAACCCTATCATCAAAGCCGGCCCATTCGATATTTCTCCATGCGAGCTTTGCAAAATCTTCTCTAACTTCGTAGGCGATTATCTTGCCTTGAGAGCCAACAATATTGGCTAAAAAAAGCGTTAATGCCCCGCTTCCTACCCCGGCTTCGATTATAACATCCCCTGGTGAGATTCCAGCAAATGCCACTATCTGGGCAGCGTCCTTTGGGTGGATTATCTGAGGGCCTCTCTTCATCTTGTCGATATAGTCTATTATTCTCGGCTTGAGAACCCTGAATTGATACCCTTTATGGGACTCGACAATGGTTCCAAACTCTTTCCCTAAAAGCTCATTTAGATTTATTTTGCCCAGGTCTGTGTGAAACTCCCCTTCTTTTATCGTTATGAGATATCTCTTCCCTCTAGGATCGAGCAGCACAACTTTGTCTCCCTGTTTTATCATTTTAATCACCGGACTAATCCTCTATTTCAAGCTTGTAAAGATTTCCCTCTTTTTGGATTTTTATCAGTTTGCTTGCCATTTCCCTCAAGATGGCAATTTGCTGTTTGTTCAGGATATCTCTGTTCACAAAGTAAATTGAAGTCCAGTCTTCAAACGGGAGCACACTTCTTGTAAACAGAATTGCTCTCAGGGCATTATCTCCCCCAAAGTAAATATACTGAGAGATGCCGAAGGTTATTGAGTACTCAACTTTTGCTGAACGGGAAGAAAGCTTCATCAGAGCGTCATAATAGCTTTTCATGAACTCAGAAATTTCGTACGTGAGGGGGATTTCTTCAACTATGGAGGCATAGCTTGTTCTCCCGGGCCCTATTCTTATTGCCTTTATCCTCTTTGTGGACTCCATAACTTCTTTGTATTTTTGGGGAGAGCTTTTTCTCAGATAATCCCTAAACAACAAATCTCCTACCCAAAAAAGTCGTCTATCAAGATATCATGACTGGAAAATGAAGGTATAATTTCTCCCCATACCAAGTCCCCGAGAGGATAGAAGGAAGGGTATTCCACGAGAATGAAATCGCCAAGTGTGGAGTGTTTTTTTAAAAACTCAGCAAGTGAACCGACCTCCATACTCTCACCAAAGGATTTTTAACACCAGGGCTTTTAAACTTTTGTAGGTGTTCAAAATGGGCAAGTTCGTAATATGGGCAAACGAAATAGATGCCAGAATTTCGAGAAAATATGGCAGGGAAGTTCCGAAAAATCTTGCAGTGGAAAGGCCAAATATAGACGAAATAATAGATGCGGCCAAAAGTCTTGGGATTACGGTTATCGAGGTAAATAGAGACGCTCTTAATCCAAGGCTTGCAGGAGTAGACGAAGAGTTAAGAACTAAAGGTAGGGTTATAGTCGAAAGCAAGCATGGAAAATCGAAAACTCTAAAACTAATAGCCCAAAAGGTTAGAGAATTTAGGAAAGCACGCAAGAAAAAATAATGGCCTTTACTCTTCTGTTTCTACAACTATTGCAGTTGTTGTGTCAATTACGCCGTCTATGTTGTGTATATCGTGGAGGATTTTTCTTGTAAGTTCTCCCAAGTCTGAAGCATTAATCTCCACTATTGCATCGTACGGGCCAGTGACAGCATCGGCTTTTAAAACTCCTGGAATTGCTTTTATTTCTTCTATTACCTTCTCAACTTTCCCAATCTCGACTGTTAACAAAATGTATGCCCTAACCATTTACATCACCAGATTTTGTTGTCATTCTTTGTTAGAGACGTTCTATAATTTAAGGTTTTCGCATTTATTTTTAGCACACTCGGCAAGAATTGTTTCGTGGTTGGGTGCAAAAACATTGCTAAATAGAAAGAAACAACCAAGTTATATTGTGTTGTTTGCTGCACAATAAGTATCATGGGCGTAGAAAAATTTATTAGAACTCTATGATAGAGATATCGATGACCTACTTTGTGGAGGGAAGTAGATGAAAAAGCAACTAGCAACCATATTAGTCTTGGGTGTTTTGATTTTTGCTGTAGTGGCAAGTGGCTGTATCGGTGAATTCTGAACACGTTCCACTTTCGCATATGTCTAAGTCTTTCATCCAGAGTTCTTCCCGAAAGCTCATACACCCTTTCAAAGGTCCTCTTAAGAAATTCTTCGAGGTTTTCTTCGTTAACAAGCTTTGGAAGAGGGTTCCTCGCTTCTCTTGGGAGTTCTTTGTTGAATTTTCTTATAAGAACACTCACGTGCTCTATTTTCTCAACTTTTTTGGAAAAATATGCATCCAGCATAAAGCGTTTTCCCTTTACCTCGAAAACGATATATGGCACCTCAATCTTCATGAGAGACAATATCTCAAAAAGCTATATAAACGCTTTTCTCTTATGTGAACTGATGGGCTATGAGGGTGGAGGAGCTTAAATCACTTGGAGTCGATGAGAGAGTTATAAGGCTGATACGCGAGAGAGGTATAGAGGAACTGTATCCTCCTCAAGCGGAGGCTTTAAAGAGTGGTGTGCTTAACGGGAAAAACCTGATTTTGGCCATTCCTACAGCCTCTGGAAAGACCCTTGTTGCGGAAACAGTGATGATAAACAAGATTCTCCGCGAGGGAGGAAAGGCCGTATACCTTGTCCCCTTAAAGGCACTTGCCGAGGAAAAGTATAAGGAGTTCAAGTTCTGGGAACGGATTGGGCTTAAGATAGCGGTAACAACCGGAGATTACGACAGCACCGAGGAGTGGCTTGGGAGATATGACATCATAATCGCGACATCAGAAAAATTCGACTCTCTGCTCCGTCACAAGTCTCCTTGGATAAGGGACGTTAAGCTTATAATCGCAGATGAAGTTCACCTTCTCGGCTCATATGACAGAGGGGCTACCTTGGAGATGATTCTAGCTCATTTAAGGGATAAAGCCCAGATTTTAGGACTGAGTGCAACAATTGGAAATGCTGAAGAGCTTGCGGAGTGGTTAAACGCGGAGTTAGTGGTGAGTGAATGGCGCCCCGTAAGCCTGAAGAGTGGCATCTTTCATCACGGGCAGATTTTCTGGGAGGACGGGAGTATTGAAAAATTCCCGAGTCAGTGGGACTCTCTCGTTATTGACGCTTTAAAAAAAGACAAACAGGTGCTTGTCTTTGTCAATACACGAAGGAGTGCCGAAAAAGAAGCCCTTCTATTGGGGGGAAAAGTTCAGAGATTTTTAACCAAACCCGAAGAGAGGAGATTAAAGCAGATAGCGGATGAACTTGAGAGCACTCCAACCAACGAGAAGCTTAAAGAAGCCCTAAAGAAAGGAGCAGCTTTCCATCATGCAGGCTTGGGAAGGGAAGAGCGCTCTATTGTGGAAGAGGCTTTTAGAGAAGGCCTTATAAAGGTAATCACCGCTACCCCGACCCTATCTGCTGGCGTAAACCTCCCCGCGTACCGTGTCATAATACGGGACACAAAGCGCTATTCTGACTTCGGATGGAGAGACATTCCTGTTGTGGAAATACAGCAGATGATGGGTAGGGCAGGGAGGCCAAAATACGACAGGGAAGGCCAAGCAATAATAATTGCGGGGACTGAAAAGCCAGAGAACTTGATGAAAAAGTATGTCTTTGGCAAACCGGAGAAACTCTTCTCTATGCTCTCAAATGAAGCGTCGTTTAGGAGTCAGGTTCTTGCCTTAATAACCAACTTTGGAGTTAGGAGCTTTAGAGAGCTCGTGGAATTCTTGGAGAGGACTTTCTACTATCACCAGCGAAAGAACCTTGAGGCCCTTGAAGGAAAGGCCAAAGATATAGTTTACTTCCTGCTTGAAAATGAGTTTATTGACATCGACTTAAACGACCAGTTTATGCCGCTTCCATTTGGGATAAGGACTTCCCAGCTGTATCTTGACCCGCTAACAGCTAAAAAGTTCAAAGACGCCTTTGAGAAGCTCGAAGAAACCCCAAATGCTCTTGGCATTTTCCACCTTCTGGCTTCAACTCCGGATATGGCATCCCTAAGGGTAAGGCGCAAAGAACAGGAAGACATTCTCGACTATGCCTACGAGATGGAGGGTTATCTCTACCAGAACATTCCGTACTGGGAGGATTACAAGTTTGAAAAGTTCCTTGGGGAAGTGAAAACAGCGAAATTGCTCCTTGACTGGATTAACGAAGTTCCAGAAGCGAAGATATTAGAAACTTACGACATTGACACCGGTGATTTATACAGAATACTTGAGCTGGCGGACTGGCTTATGTACTCCCTAATTGAACTATACAAGCTTTCCAGCCCTAAAAAAGAGGTTCTCGACTTCCTAAAGCAGCTCCACTTGAGACTCAAATATGGAGTCAGAGAGGAGCTTCTTGAGCTTACAAGCCTTCCAATGATAGGCAGAAAGAGAGCAAGAGCCCTATACAATGCAGGATTTAAGAGTATAGAAGACATCGTAAAAGCAAAGCCCAGTGAACTGCTAAGGGTAGAGGGAATCGGAGTCGGAATTTTGGAAAAGTTATACCAGCACTTCGGAGTGGAGCTCCCGAAGATTAAAGAGAAGAAAAAAGTGAAAAAAGGGACGCTGGATGACTTTTTCAAATGAGCAACTTTTTTAAATCAATCCGCTTTAGGTGGGTGTGGGCAATGATAATCTGTATAGTAGGAATGCCAGGTTCTGGGAAAGGTCAAATAGTGAAAATTTTTGGAAATTATGGAGTTCCTCACGTTTCTATGGGTGATGTTGTGAGGGAGGAAGCCGACAAAAGGGGAATTCCAAGAACTCCCGAAGGAATGAACAGTGTGAGCATCCAGCTTAGACAGGAGCTTGGGGACAATGCCGTGGCAAAATTAACGATCCCAAAAGTAAAAGAACTACTAAAGAAGCATAAGGCAGTTATAATCGACGGAGTGAGGTCTCTAGATGAAATTCAGACGTTTAAAGATGCGTTTCCAGATGAAGAGATAATCATCATAGCTGTACACTCTTCGCCAAGAAAAAGATTCGAGAGGCTTAGCAGAAGAGGGAGAAGCGACGATCCAAAAACATGGAGTGATTTCGAAGCTAGGGACTGGAAGGAGCTCAAGTTTGGAATTGGAAGCGTTATAGCTTTAGCGGACTACCTGATAGTCAACGAGAACCACATAGAGGAATACCAAAAAGAAATAGAGAAACTCGCGGAGAAGCTTGGATTAAAAGAGAGCGAAGCTACCTCTTGAGCCACGCATCCAGTCCGGTTTGCTTCGAGCTCTGATATCTCAAATCCTCTTTTCTATATCCAAATGCTTCGAGAATCCTAAGCACTGCTGGCAAAACTTGGTTTTCGATGTAGTAGTCCGGATCGTACTTGTGCTTTGCGGGGTCGTATTCTGTAAGCAAAACCACTCTGTCGCTAATCTTTCCTCCACCTTTAAGAACGATGTAGCTTATTATTGTGCCCGGCTTTACCTTGATTCCCTTTGCGGCGAGCCGTTTAGCTATCGCTACATGGGGACCAATAGCTTTGTAATCCTTTAAATCCCGGGTAATCTGCTCATGGATAACGAGCTTTTCAAGCGGAACCTCGTATTTTGCTATCTTCTCCACAACGTCCTTCACAATCTTAACTGCCTTCTCAATACTTCCTTCTCTAAGTATCGCCTCCAAAACCTTTGCCTGGGTCTCTTTGGCTATCTCGCTCCAGTCCCTCCTCACAACTTCCAGACCTCTTGTCGTTATCCTACCTTCTTCATCTATAACCGCGTAGCGCTTTTTCGTGACAAAGAACCCTCTCAGGTAAAAGCCCTCGTACTCAAGTTCAAGCAGGCCCGGGAGTTTGGAGTTTATGTACTTGAGGAATTCTTTAGCCTTCTGTTTAATAACATCCGGCTTTTCTCCAGGTATTGTTGCATAGAATCCGTCAGTATTGTGTACCAGGATGTTGTTTGCAAAGAACCTATGCGTCTCTTCGACTTCAATGTCATAAACGTAGCCCTCGTATGGTATCTCTTCGACTTTTTTCACATGCACAAGATCAAAGCCAAAATCTATGGTATTCCTTTTTACCCTCGCTGATTTTAAATGTTCTAAAAGTCTCTTCTGCTTTCTCTCGATTAAAAAGCCTATCCTTTCAGCAAAACGCCACTTATTTTTGATCCTTAGATGCTTTGAGTAGGTTCCAGTAGAAACACCATTGTAGCGATTTGGAGTAGTCTCAGCAAATATTGAATTTGAAATTCCAACAATCCACAGAAGCTTCCTTACTTCCCTTAGAAAGTCAGCATCAATGTTTGTTAGCCTAATCTCTGGAACTCCCTTCCTGATAGTTACAGTACCATCAGCTGAAAACAGTCCTCGTAGAAATGCCTCTATGTAAGTAACCGGAAGCTCATACATGAACTCTGGAATTTTTCGTCTTCCTTTTTCGTCCTTAAAGTGCCTTTTCATAAACCTTACAAGGCTCTTTGCTAATATGTTGAAGTCTCCCCTCTCGTTTTTTGGGTAATAGTTTGAGATTACTCCATAAGTTTTTAGGGGTTCCAGAAGTTTTTGCTTTATCTCTTCTGCATCTTTGCCTGTTGAAAGTCCAAGATAATACTCTGCCCAATGAGAGTTTCCACCCCAGTTTCCATCTCCTACAATCAATCCTACGAGCTCCCAGAATTTTACCGCTATTTCGTTAGTTTTGGTATTCTCATTCTTTAACGGTGCATTTGGGCATATGAGCGATTTTACTGCTTTGCCTAATTCAAAAGGCTTTACTTCCTTTAGTCTTTCCCCGATTTTTTTGGCAGTTTTCTTTTTTGACGTGTTTAGATAGCCTATGAGAGAATGATCCTCAGTAACATCTATATACCAGCTGTTGGTCAGCCAGATGCGGAACATTCTTTTATTCGCTCTGTGCCTCATCACGTAGGGAACAGGCTTCCAGACAAGCTTTCCGTCATCGTCCAGAGTTAGTGCTTCAACACCTTCGAGAATGCAGTATTCTTTTTCGCCAATGCTGTAGTCCACCTTAGAGAAAAGATCCTTTATTTTCACAAATTTAATCTTTCCGTTTTGCCTTATTATGATCTCACTTTCTCCTGAGACACTGTCTGCATAAAGAACCTTAAACCCGAATTTTTCCTCTATTTCTCTTATCGTCATCTCTATGTAGTGTCTCCCCCATGCGGTAACACTTTCGGCACATTCCTTCGAATACCATCTAGCCTTAGGATACCCCATATAGCCGTAATAGCTGTTGTGAGCGTACAGCAAGCCAAAACCAACGAGGAAGTTCTCGTTATCTTCGACGCTTAGGTCATAGACGTATCCCTCATACTCTTTCTCTTCAACACTCGTAACCTTGTCAAGAACCACATCCCCAGAGATGAAAAACTCCAAGAGTTTGGCTTTCTCCCTGTCGAGTTTTCCCTCCCCAGTGAGCTCTTTAAACCTCTCGAACGTCATGTTCTTTTGGAATTTTTTCCCAAACACTTCTTCGAGAACCTCTTTGGGGATTAAGTTTGAGTAGTATGTATTCTTCTCCCTGGAGGTTTGCAGAAACTGCAGGTCTTCGTTTATGTAGACCCTATAAACCCCGCTGTCAAAGCCAATCTTCACGGATGAGATTCCCAACGAGTTCAGCAAGAACACAAGCTGATTTGCAAGGAGCTCGCTTTTTGTTGAGAGCCTAAACCTTTTTGATGGATGTATATCTCCATCGCCTGTAAAATACGCCTCTAAAAATGACCACCGTACCAGTTCGGGAGAGGTGAGTATAACAGAAGGAATTCTCTTGTTTTCGGCTAATGCTCCACAGAGGCATTTCATAACTAAGTATGCCATCTTCTTAGGTATATCCACGCAGTTTTTGCCAATCCTAACTCCACCAAAGAATTTCTCCGCAACCGTTTTCATTTTTTCGATGACACGTGGGTCTTCGTTGTACAGCTTTACTGAGTAGCTAACACCGCCGGTTTTGTTTCTTTGTGCGCCAGCATAACCTTCGCTAACATAATACCCGAGGAGCCTTCCAAAGTCTTCATTGACCTTGAGGATGCAGTTCATTCTAAAACCGTTGAGAGTTCCAATCTTCCATTCTTCTAACTCTCTTTGCGGGAAGTATGGTATAAACTCCTTAATGTCGTTGAACATAACCAGATACTCCCTTTTGTTTCCGTTGTATTTGACTCTCTCTGCAAGTCTCTCGTAAAGCTGTTTGTATCTCTTTAGCCCTTCCCAGTTAATAACCTCGTATCCCCGAGGCAATATCCTTACAAGACCAAGCTTTTCAAGATGGAACAGATAACGGTTAAACGTTCTTATCCTTTTGTTCTCTTCCCCAAAAATCCACCTTAGGGTTCTAAGCATCCCTTTAAAGAAGTTCTTTCTTCCCCTGACTGGAACTGTCATAACGATGTCGGCTGTTTCCTTGTCGGGAAGGCCTGATATTAATTCGGGAATGTTAAGAATAGTTTCCTTTTCATCGAGCTTAATCTTCTTTGGCACCACAATTAGGTCGCCTTTCCTTATCTCGTCTCCAGAAACTTCCATTATTTCTCCATTTCTAACCGTAAACAGGCTGTGACTGGCAGTTATGTTAATTTTTCTGCCAGAACTAAGCTGAATCTCATAAGCTTTCCCTTTGTACTTATGTCTTATGAGTGCCTTCACCTTTTTAACTTCACTTTCTTTGCTTTTTCTGTTAAATGAGAACGCATAAAGGTTGTCCACTTCGAGGACTTCGGTATTGTCCACTCTCTTAACTCTATCTCTCTGCTTTTCTATATGAGAGTCTATAAACTCGCCAATTTTTACAAATTTGACTTCCCTATCTTCTATTATTGGTAACCACTCGTTGGGTAGAATGCTGTTTGCAAGCAATTTAACTGCTCTTTGTCTATAATCGAGCATTTTCTTCTCGATTGGGTCAACTGTAGCTTTCATCTTCTTTTTTATCTCTTGCCTCATATTGATTAGGTCACCAAGTATGGAGGGAATAAACCCCGGAAAGTCCTTGCAGAACTTATATCCCACTATTGGGGCAACGTCGTAATTTTTACACCCCTCCTTTTCCAGAGTATCGGGGGATATATTATGCGTGACTATTATAGATGGATACAGGCTGCGGAAGTCGAGGTAAACGATGTTCTCCCATAAGCCTCTTTCCGGTTCCTTTACATATCCTCCGAGGTAAGTTGTTCTCAGACGCCTGCGGTATTCCTCATCACTGGGTTTGTTCGGTGCTAGTTCGTTTCTCTGATATGCTACCCTTAGCAGGTACCACTCCACAAGGTTGCCCGTGCTTGACCTCGAGACATCCCATACGCTCTGGCCTATCAGCTTTGCCAGCTCGGCCTCCATGGGGAAGAACTCTTTTCCAAGCTCATATGTTGCCTTAGCATCCTCCATCGAGTACTGGGCAAGTTTTTTCATGCTTTCCTCTGTTTCCCAGATAGCGGCAATTTCCTCTGCCTCCAGTTTGCTCTTGGTTTTCCCCAAAACAGCTTCATAAACCGCCTCAAGCGTATACGTTGGGAGGTTTATTGTCCTTCTCACGACAGGGAAAAGGTCAAAGTGTATTCTACCCTTAATTTCCACGGCAAAGCTATCCCCCATCCTCTGAATTTTAGGTTCGGGGTGTTCTTTATCCCTACCCAAAATGAGGCGAATTCCCAGCTTTTCTGCCCGTTTTATAAGATAGGGAAGATCAAAATTGTCTCCGTTATATGTGATTATCACGTCCGGGTCTTTTTCTTTGACAATCTGAATAAAGCGCTTTATCATTTCCCTCTCGCTGGATACAACCTCAACATAAGGCAGATCAATGTTCTTCCATGTAATTACCCTTGCCTCTTCCTCATCGGCATAACTAATCATTATTATCTCGCCCTTTCCGAACTCATCCCCCTCATGATAGAACGTTTCAATGTCAAAGGCAAGGAGCTTGAGCTCCTCCTCCCCTTCCATGGGAATCAGACCCTTGTCTATGAGATAACGCTTGGCGAAGGGTATATCATATTCGTAAATATCAACCACAGCTGGATGTTCCCTTATTTTGTCCCTCATAGCTGGAACGTCTTGGGGATGCTCAAAAATAAGCTTCCATACCTCAACTTCCCTTCCCAAAAATTTCTTTCTAACCTTTTCTGCGTCGAGCACCCTCACGGTTTTTCCGTGCCTCTCGCCTCTTATGGACTTTATTTCTTCAATAGCAGAGTCATCTTTGAGAAGAGCATAGATATAGGGCTGAAAGTGGGGGTCGAGTTCTATTTTAAACTCCCCATTCTCCTTCTTAAAAATTCGGATTATTGGTTTACCGTCCTTTGTTATGTAGTCAGTGTCCAATATCACAGTTCTCACCAGATATAAACTATGGCTCAGATTAAATAAAAGTTCCGCCAAATTTTTAAACCCCCGTCCAAATCGAAAATCATGGAGTTGTTTTACAGGATAACCCTTCACGAACTCATTGCAGATGTGCTGACCCTCATAGAGGAGCGTGAGCTTTCATCAAAAAACGCTCTGGAAAGAGTATTCAATAGAGTTAGCGGAAAGGACAGAGAAAGAGCGAGAGGTTTAGCTCACGCTTACGTTTTTGAAATTGAGAAATGGAGGAAAAAAATAGATTTCATTGCAAATTCCGTCCTCAAAGGAACCAAGATTGGAGACCTTGAGCTGTATCTTGCCAACCTCCTGAGGATTGGCATATTTGAGATGAAGTTCAAGGGAGTTGCTCCCGCGATAGCCACCGACTCAGTGGTCAGGGTGGTAAAAGAAAAATACGATTTGAACAGGGCAAAGTTTGTAAACGCAGTTCTCAGAGAGGCAGAAAAGTTTAATCTGGATAGAGCTCTAAAAAAACTCAAAGAAAAGGATAGGATAGAATACTTAAGCGTGAAATTCTCACATCCCAGGTGGTACGTGGAATACGTCATAGACCTTTTGGGGTATGAAAACGCGGTACGTCTTTTGCTGAGCAACAACAAGCCCCAGAGGTATTACGTGAGGGTAAATCCCCTTAAAACAGATATCGACTCGCTTGCCGAATACCTGGAAGAACACAACGTCAGGGTAGCAAAGACACCGGTTGATGACGTTCTGAAAATTCTTGAGTACAAAACCCCGATAACCCACCTCGACTGGTACAAAGAGGGGTATTTTGTAATTCAAGACCTCGCAAGTGCCTACGTTGCCCACGTTCTTTCCCCAGAAAAGGGAGAGAGAATCCTTGATTTAGCCGCAGCTCCCGGGAGCAAAACCTTCCACGTGGCTCATTTGATGGAAAACACCGGAGAGATAGTAGCCGTTGATTATTCTCTCGAGAGATTGAAGAAAATGGAGGCAAAAATGAAGCTCTTGGGGGTTAGGAACGTCAGGCTTGTGCACGCAGATGGAATGAAGTTTAAGGACAAAGAAGAATTTGACAGGATAATACTCGATGCCCCCTGCTCTTCTTCCGGAACCTACAGACAATTCCCGGAAGTTAAATGGCGTTTCGATGAAAACAAGATAAAAAAGGTCATTCAGGTTCAAAAAGCCATGTTGAGAAATGCCTATAGAAACCTAAGGAAAGATGGAGAAATGACGTATTCGACATGTTCAATAAGGGTCGATGAAAACGAGGAGAACATAAAATACGCAATAAGTAGAGTGGGCTTTGAGCTTATCAACTACCCCTTTGAGTGGGGAGAAAGGGGATTCACTGAGATTGGAGATAAGGTTTTCAGGTCTTTTACACACTTACACGACTGCAATAGTTTCTTCATTGCAAAACTGAAAAAATAAAATCAACCCATACTTTCTTCGAGGACACCAACTGCGTCTCTCACATAGAAGTACGCTTTTCTCAGGTTTATGAACACTTTTATGCTGTTTAAGTTCCGGAATATTGGGCCGTTTTCCTCTGCTTTTGCATAGTACTGTTCTGCAAGGGTCTTGTGAAACAGTGCAAGCTCTAAGGTCTCATTATCTAGTTCTCCAGCCTCAGGACTACTGTACAATAAGTTAAACCTTTCAGTAGCTTTTTGGTATTGTCTGTAGTAAAAGAAATTCCAGATAACGTAGTTAAAGGACTTCTGAACAGCTTCAGGCTTTTCTTCTTTCTTTTTTGAATATTCCAAGTTATCCACAATTAGTTCCTTAAGAAATGCTTTCCATTCTGGGCCTCCATATCTAACACTGTACTCGAAGGTAAGCCCACTAACTAAAACCCGGCCACGTCCGAGGGAGTATATTATCGTGCTTGGTTTGGTGTAGTCTGGAGTAGTCCCATCTCCTTGAACAGTAACTATCTCTGCATCTGCCGGAACGTTAATTAAATAACCATGGCTTGCGTAATTACTGTAAAGCCAGCTTCCGTTCTTGACAATGTAATCATAGTTAGAGTATCCCCTCGTAATTGAAACACCACCGGGAAGTGAAGTTGTCCAAAGCCCTCCATGCCATCCCCAGTTGGCCGCATGAACTTGGAGAACTTTTCCTGCCTTTACAAACTCTTCGAGCTTCAGCATTTGAGGACCAAGATCATCGTAAAACTGTTGATTCTGGTCGCTTGCAATTAAGATCATGTCATAAGTGTTTATTAGATCAGAGGTAGTTAGGGAGTTTAGTTGATCTGCAGTCATGACATCATAAGAAACTCCTAGTTCAGTCAATACCACCTCATTTGTATCAAAATTCCATGCATCTACATTTTTTAGTATGAGTACTTTCTTTCCTGTAACTCCTTGGGCTGCAGAAAAGCTAAGGCTACTCAAAACAAACAAAAAAATGGTTATAAATCCCAAAACTTTTTTCATTGCATAATACCTCCAACTTATTATTATGTATTTGAGCAAATACTATATAGGTAATTACTCGTTACCTTCTAAGAACATGGAGAAAATTCTTAAAAAAGAAGAGTTTTGATTAATGCAGAGGTTTCCTCTTTACGGGCCCGTTGGGGTACTCTTCTTCAAAAATCTCCGCTGTAAAACGATAAACCTCCGTATCCTCATCTAACCAGCAGTCAGGAGGAAGGCCTGCTTTCCAGCATGTTTCGCTCAAGAACTCCTCTTCATCCCATCCCCATTCAATAGGAACCTGAGGAAGCAAAAGCCCGCTGTAGATGCCCTTTTTAATGATAAGCCCATCTCTTCCGACCTTTATTTTTTTGGGTCTTTCATGAGGCGGCCCCTCTACGGGCTCCGGAGGAGTTAGAACACTGACCTCTATCGTTAGATTGTCAAGTTCATCAAGCGTCACAGGAGGAAAGCGTGGGTCATCAACGGCTGCGTATATAGCTGCTTTTATAGTGGCTTTAACTAGAGGGTAGAGTGGATAGGGAAAGCCTATGCACCCACGTAATGCCTGCGTGGGAGGAGCATCAGCCCTGTTGAGGGTTACAAAGACACCCATTTTTTCCCAAAGCTCGGGAGGAGTGTCCTTAGGAGGCTCTATTTCCTTACCGGACTTTAAATATTCTTCTATAGCCTTTCTGGCAAGCCTCACTAGAAATTCTCCCCACTCATCTTTTATCTTATACATATCTCTCACCAATACTCCTTTGTTCGTTGGACAAAATAAGGCTTTCCACCGTTAAGCTTAAAAAATCGTCGATTCTAATTTAGCCAGGTGTCGAAAGTGGGAGTGATTATTGAGTTCGTTATCGTTCCGCTTGGGGAGTTAAGCCTCAGCAGATACGTTGCTCATGTAGTAAAGCTTTTAGAGGAGAAGGGAGTAAAATATCAATTGACTCCTATGGGCACAATCATTGAAGTCCCAACTCTCAAAGAGGGCTTGAAGATAGTTGAAGAAGCCCACGAGGCAATGTTTGCACTTGGTGCGAAAAGAGTCTCGACAACGATAAGGATTGACGACAGAAGGGACAAGGATCGAACAATGGAGGCTAAGGTAAAATCAGTTTTTGAGAAAGTCCGGGGGGATAAAGATTAAAGTATTGGTGCTTGCCATCGATAGAGATGATGATTTTGGAAAAAAAGCTGGGGTTAGGGGACCTGTTATTGGAAGGGATGCATGCATAGATGCCGCTCTGAAACTTAGCCTTGCCGATCCTGAAGACAGCGATGCCAACGTTTTATATGCTGCGGTAAAATTATACGACGAGCTCAAAGAGAGGGGAGAATTTGAGGATGTTGAGGTGGCCCTTATCACGGGGCATCCCGATGTGGGAATTAAGAGTGACTTAGAACTGCAGAGACAGCTGGAAGAGGTTCTTAAGCGTTTTCCCGCAGATGGAGTTATACCGGTTACAGATGGGGCAGAAGATGAGCAGATATTTCCCATGATAACTTCAAGGCTCCCGATAATAAGCACACGGAGGGTCGTTGTCAAGCAAAGCGAGGGCATTGAGACAACGTATTATATCCTGTATCGTTATCTAAAGGAGATTTTGAGTGATCCGGAGGCGGCAAAGATTTTCTTCGGGCTTCCTGGAATGATATTGCTCATCTATGGCGTTGCTAAGTTGCTTTCTATAAAATACCCACAGAGTGTTACAATAATTTCCTCGACCGTTACGGGGTTAATCCTTTTCATAGTAGGTGGGTATTTCTTTGCAAAGGCTTTCCGGATAAAAGAAATCTTAGGACATTCTCTGACCAAAGGGTTTATACAGCTTATTTCCACCATAGCAGCGCTTTTTGTACTCTTTGCTGGAGCGGTAAATGCTTATCTTAACCTTGAGAGCATAGCACTTCAGTTAACCGGCAGATACCCAGGAACGGAACTCTTGGGGGTGGTTATATTTCTAAATGCTATAAGCACACCATTTGTCATTGCACTGGGCGTTTTAATGACAGGTAAGATTGTTCATTCTTACCTGAGAAGGGATCACCACATCTGGTACTACATAAGCGGCATGTTGCTCTTACCGGCATTGTGGGTAACAATTGACGTTACTACACTCTATGCCCTCTCAATAGTATCCTTCTATTCAATCGAATTCCTGAAGAAAGGGCTCATAGCAATTGCCGATATAGCCCTTGCAACCCTTGTTGGAATGTATCTAAGGGATAAAGTAAGAGGATGGAAGAAAATTGAAACTGAAAGAAGCACTTCAGGAATATGAAAAAAGAAAAGAAGCCATCATGAAACAGAGAGAGGGAATATCAAAAAAATATACGGAAAGCTCTAAGGAGATAGTCTCAAAAATCCTCAGAACTCTTGAGAATCTTGAACAAAAGGAGTTACCCAAAAAGATTGACCCTCAGCTGGCAAGGATTGTGGGGGTCGAGAGGGAAAGATACACAACCGCGCTCAGGAATATGGTGAGAAAGATAGAAAGCATTGAAGACATCAAGAAGGTATTGCCTGAGATTTCCAAGCTCCATGTTGCTCACGGCAGACATTTGCTCCTTGTCTTTGAGAAGGAAGTTTATGAGATAAACACCCTCTTAAAGGTTCTATCTGATGAATATTCCTCGTACATCAAGGAGATAAACAAAATTGGTATTGAAGACGTCGAGACCGAAAAACTGCTAAAAGAACTGGAAGGCCTCAAGAATCTCATAAAAGAGGAAGAGCGTTCAAAAGAAGAGCTCACAGAACAGTTGAAAAAGCTCCAGGAACAGATTACGGAACTGGAAAATAAACTGGAGTTTAAAGCTTTCAGAGAAGCTGAAGAAGAGCTTAAGGGAGAGATATCGCAAAAAGAAATTGCCATCCGTTCTAAGATTTCCAAGCTTCAGAAGCCAATAAAAAGAATGAGGATGCCAGACGCCACTGCGAGGAAATTTTTGGAGGATTCCGCCTATGCTATCCATCATCCCGAGGAGTTTCTCAAGCTACTCGATAGAATTGAGGACAAGCTCGATAAAAAGTATAAGAAAACTGTGGAGTGGGCCAGAACAAGTTTGCTAAGGGAATCTCAAGAACTTGCCTTAATGAAAGAAAAATTGGCAAAAATCGAGGAGGAGCTCTCAGCCTTTGTAAATGAGGAAGACTCCAAAAAACGAGAAATAATGGAGCTAAAGAGAAAACTTAAGGAGAAGGAGGAGAAATTGAAATTACTCAAGAAACAGATGCAGGAGCTGGAAGAAGAGCTTAGAAAAAGCATCTCAAAACTTGAACGCATCTTGGGAGAAAAAATCGAAATGAGTTAAAGTTTTTATATTTTTAGGATTACCTAATTTTGGGTGGTGGAAGTGATAAAGATTGACAGGCTGAGGTTTGGAACAGCCGGAATACCTCTTTCAACTCCAAAACCCTCAACACTCACAGGCATAGAGCAGGTCAGAAAGCTCGGCTTGGATGCAATGGAACTTGAGTTTGTGAGAGGAGTTAATATCACCCCAGAACTTGCTAAAAAAATAAAATACGTTGCCCGAAAGAACGATGTTCTTCTCACGGCACATGCGCCCTATTACATAAACCTAAACGCAGCAGAGAAGGCGAAAGTAGAAGCGAGCAAGAAGAGGATAATCCAGAGTGCAGAGCGTTTGCATGATGCCGGGGGCTGGAGTGTGGTCTTCCACGCAGGTTACTATTTAAAACAAGACCCTTCAAAGGTCTACGAGAAAATTAAGAATGAAATAAAGGATATTGTGAAAGTCCTGCAGGACAAGGGAATAGACGTGTGGATAAGGCCAGAGCTCACTGGAAAGCCAACACAATTTGGAAACCTTAAGGAGCTAATAAAGCTGAGCCAGGACGTTGAACAAGTTTTACCGGCTATAGATTTTGCCCACTGCCACGCGAGACACAATGGAAAGTACAACAGCATTGAAGAGTGGAGGGAGATGCTATCTTTGATTGAAAAGGAACTCGGCAGGGAGGCTTTAGATAACATGCACATTCATATAAGCGGAATACACTACTCCGAAAAGGGCGAGAAGAACCACTTGAACCTGCAGGAAAGCGATTTGAAGTGGGAGGATTTGCTGAGAGTTTTGAAGGAATTTAGGGTCAAAGGGGTCGTTATAAGCGAGAGCCCCAACATAGAAGGTGATGCCCTGCTGATGAAGAAAAAATATGAAGAAATCAGACTCTAGAGAGGAGATTCACAAGGGAGGTTAAAAATGCCTCCACATCCTCCATTTCGTTGTATAGGTGAGGAGAAGCCCGTATACCAAAGTGTCCTAAAACTCCTCTGTGGCTGACCTTTATTCCTTCAGCTATCATCTGCTGGTAAATTTCTTCTTCTTTCTCATAGCTTAAGCCGGTTTTTATTGTGACTATTGCCGAGTTCTCCCAGTTTTCGTTGCCAATAACCTCTAACCCCAAGCTCAGAGCTTCATCTCTAATCTTTCCTGCGAGCTTGATGTTGTGCTTCTCAATTTTCTCTATGTTTAGGGCATTTATCAACTCAAGGGCTCCCCAGAGAGCTGTTGCCATAAGGTAAGGCGGGCCACTGCCAAAATCGAGTCTTCTCGCATCTTCTCTTAGCTCGAATTCTCCCCAGGGGTTCTTTTCCGGCAAACCCCACCATGATGACCATTCTCCTATCGGGGGTTTCATGTTTAAAAGTCCGGGCAGTGGCGAGGCCTCTTCGATGAGCTCATTGGAGATATACATAACTCCGGAACCAACGGAGGGGTTGAGCAGCCATTTCTCTCCCCCTGCAACAAAGGCATCAACGCCCTCTTTTTCAGGATAGAGAGTTAAGCTGCCTGCATGCTGAACAGCATCCACTATAAGCCATGCACCATGCTCGTGGGCAACTTTGGAGATTTCTTTTATGTTCATTCTTTGGCCCGAGATCCACTGGACACTGCTTCCGATCACTGCAAAGGTATTATCATCCACAGCTTTCTCAACGTCTTCAATGAAGTACCAGCCATCTCTGTTTTTGACGATCCTAAGCTCCAGACCGTGCTTTTTCGCATAGCTCTTAAGGAGACAGGCAAGTGATGGAAATTCCATATCAAAGGAGACGATGTTCATACCCTTTCTCGGCTCCAACGATAAGAGTAATCTCTTCAGCCCCTCTGTTGTCTGGATTGTTAGGGTTAGATTCTCTTTGCTGGTATGAAAAAGCTTTGCTCCCTCTTCAAGGACTTTTTCCATGATTTCTTTGTCAAGAAAGTCAACTGAATCAACGCCTTCCTTAAAATCCACCAGATAGACCAGAAAGTCCATAGTTCTTTTAAGAGCAGTCAACGGCAAAAATCCAGCACTTGCCGTGTTCAGGTAAACCTTAAAATTCTTTAATCCGGGGAAGAGATGTTTAAGGTTCATGTTTCCACCTCAGCTCTTGTATAATCTCCCATATTTTTCCATTATCTTTATGAGCTCATCTCTGGGAAGAGCGTAGCGAATGTGATTGTCCCTTCCACTCATTGTCTTTGCTTGGAGGAGAGAGTTAATTATCGCTTCCTCGACGGCCTCAGCCGTAGCCTTAAAAAGAGGCGATAAGGTGTCATCTGGCAGCGCTTCTATGGTCAGCGGCTCTTTTTGATAGTGTTTTATCCTCTGCGCAGTTGAAAAGGCAAAAACTATATCGCCGCTTCCATTGTATGCATAACCTCCGGTTCTCGCCAGTCCCACGGCACCCCTCTTGGCGACCCTGTACAGCTGTCTTGAAGTTAGGGGAGCATCGGTCGCAACAACCATTATTATGCTTCCCTTCCCTTCTCCCCCTTTTCCGGGCCAGCCCTTCAGCTCCAGCCCTACGGGAACTCCGGCTATCGTTAGGTCTTCCCTTTTACCAAAATTACTCAAAACCAAAGCTCCAACGGTGTACTTTCTGCCCTCAATATCCACAACTCTGGAGGAAGAACCAATCCCGCCTTTGAATTCAAAGGCACTCATCCCAGTTCCAGCACCAACAGCACCTTCCTCGAAGTCTTCTTTTGCGTTTTTAATTGCTTCAAGCACGTGCTCTCTTTTAACGTGCTTTCCCCTGATGTCATTGAGGTAAGAGTCGTTGCATTCCATAACTACTGGATTAACAGAACCGGTGGTCACTCCTATGTCCTCATTTTGCTCAAGCATGTAATCGATAAGGGCATCAGCGGCAGTGCCAATGCTCAGAGTGTTGGTTAGTATTATCGGTGTCTCAAGGGTTCCAAGCTCTTGAACCTGAATAAGGCCAACTGGCTTAGCATAACCGTTCATAACGAAGGCATTCGCCAGAAGCTTCTCCTTGTAGATGTTTCCATCGTGAGGGATTATAGCAGTTACTCCCGTTCTTACAGGGCCTTTACCGGGAACTAGTTTCCCTTCACCCTGAATCAGCGTTACATGGCCGACTTTGACACCTTTAACGTCGCTTATCGAGTTTCTCCTGCCGTGTTCAAAAACTCCAATCTTAATACCAAGTTCGGGAGCTTTCATGCAATCACCAAAAAGAATCACACTCAAACAATAAAAGCTCTTTCGCAATTGATAAATACTTCAGTGCCAAGTTTTTTGGTGGGTAAACATGGCTGACTGGAAAGAGAAACTCGGCCTGGTGCACATATACACAGGAAATGGAAAAGGAAAGACCACGGCGGCCTTAGGATTGGCCTTGAGGATGCTCGGCAACGGAGGAAAAGTAATAATGATACAGTTTTTGAAATCTGCCAATGTTTATGGGGAGCAGAAAAAAGCCTCGGAATGTGGAATTGTCGTTGAGTCCTATGGTTTGCCGAAGTTCGTCCATGGAAAGCCTGAGCCGGAAGATATTGAAGCCGCAAAGAAGGCCTTAAAAAGGGCTGGAGAAGTCGTTAAAAGCGGCGAATGGGATCTCGTAATTCTGGACGAGATATGTGTGGCTCTGGGATTTGGAATGATAGCACTCGACGAAGTTAAGGAGCTCATAAAAGAAAAAGCCCCGAACACTGAGCTTGTTTTAACAGGCAGATACTGCCCGGAAGAGCTTTATGAATTAGCGGACTATGTGACGGAAATGAGGGAAATAAAGCATCCCTATGCTAAAGGAGTGGTTGCTAGAAAGGGTGTAGAGTATTAAAAACTACCGAAAAGGTTTTAATAACAAATGTGCAATATATGCGTGAAAGAATTTAGTTACGAATTCTTACTTAAATCGGAGGTGGTGGAAATGAGCGAGGAGATGATTCAGCAGATTATCCAGGTTCTAAAGGAGCAAGTTATTCAGGATACAATCGTCCCAAGAAATATTAGGAGAGCCGCTGAACAGGCAATTGAAGCCCTAATGGACACTAGCAAAGACCCAAGTGTGAGAGCTGCGGATGCTATTGCTATTCTTGAGGAGATTAGCGAGGATCCAAATATGCCAATGCACACAAGAACTATAATCTGGGAAGTTTTGGGTGCTTTAGAGCAGATTAAGTGATTTATCTGCCTTTTTCTTTTAGATACCATAATTTTGCGCTTTCCTCTACTAATTCTGCCTTGTAGTAGGCTTCCCTTAAGCTTCTCCCCACTGTTACTATTCCATGATTTTGAAGGATAACTGCATCGTAGTGTTCCAAGTGTTTTGCGGTTTCTTCGGCCAATTCCCAGCTTCCAGCCGGTTTAAACTCAGCTATGGGAATCTTTTTTAGATATATCTCGGCTTCAGGGGTTATTATTGGCAGCTCTTCATTAAGTAGTGTGGATGCAACTATCGAGTATGGAGGATGCAGGTGGACTATGGCTTTTACATCTTTTCTTCGCTTGTAGACTTCAACGTGGAGCTTCCATTCTGAAGATGGCCTTATAGAGCTTAGAACATTCCCTTCAAGGTCAATGACGGCTATCTGCCCGTGTGTGAGCTCATCCATGACGGAGCCAGTTCCCTTTATGAAAACCTTTCCGTTGAAAAGAACGCTTAAATTCCCTCCAAATGCGGCCGTTAACCCTCTTTCGTGGGCGAGTCTTGAATATCTGATAAGCATCTCCTTGACAACTCTGCTCATTTTTTCACCACCTTTATCCCAAAACCACAGGAGTTGCAGTAGGCAATATCTTTCTGCCAGACGAGTTCTTCAGCCCCGCATATGGGGCAGACCTCAAGCTTGCCGCTTTCTTTCCATGCATCGTAGGTTTTTCCGCTTATCACAAGAACGATATCGTCCTTGTCCTTCTCAAAGTGTCCCAAAACAGGGGTGCTCTTTAGTTCAAAACTCTCTGCATCTATTATAACCGGCTCTATGCCAATGTTTCCTTCGAATTCAAGCTCGTTAGCTGGCACTATCTCAACTACGTATGCGTTAAGGGTTCTGTCGTGATACACCATAAGCTCCAGGGCATCGCTTAGGTCTCCAGAAGAAGAGATTATATCCACTGTTATATATCTGGCAGAAGGAATCACGAGAGCGAGAACGTACTTGGAGCGGAATAAAGCGAGTCCTTTTCCCAGACACATCTCTTCAAGACCGAGAGAGGCCAATATTTTTCGGATGGTCTCTCCGTCTGGCAGTTTCTTTTCCTGCAGTATTTGATCTTTAATTTTTTCCGCAAGAGGCATTGCGAGCATTATTGGTTCGTAGATTATCATTACCCTCACCACAGAAAAGTAGCAACTTGGGCTTTTAGGGTTTGCTATGAACGGAGTGTGTAAATTGCAAAGTGGAGTAAAGATCTCATGTGTGGCTTTTATAGTCCTTACTCCTGAAATCAATCCAATACATCATTTAGCGAAAAAAGCAAGCTGATGGGTGGTATCCAAGGACTGTTAATAAATTATAAATTCTCACAATACGAAAAAATTTTAATATTTTATTGCGTATTTCTCTTGGTGGTTTTTGATGCCTGAGGAGGTTAGTGAAAAGGTTGTTAGTAAGCAAGAAGAGACGGAGAGGTTCGGGGAAAGTCCCAAGAAAGGTGTATCAATTACAGAGAAAACGGGGCTGACTTTTAAGGACGGTTTTAAATTTGGTCTTGGATTTTTTACAGCAGGGCTGGTATTTTACATAATCATGCTCGGTATCACCATGGTGATACTGACCATATTTTGGGCAAAGGCAATGGGAGTCTGAGGTTTCAATAGTTTCACAACATGCTTGTTTGAACCCCCTAGATGTTACTGCTGATCGGAACTCCTCAAAAATGGGGACAGAAAATAACACCCATTAAAGAGATGTAACAAGGTATCAATAATCTCGGTTTTCCTTTCAGAAGTGGCTTAGAGAATTGGCGATGGTGCGGGGGCGGGGATTTGAACCCCGGAACCCCTACGGGAGTGGATCTTGAGTCCACCGCCTTTGACCAGGCTCGGCAACCCCCGCGCGTGGGGCTTCATTTCTCTATACACCAACTCAGTTTTAAAAATCTTGTGGTCTCAAATCTTGATTATAACCTCCATCACCTGATGTCTCACAAGAGTTACAAGTTATAACTTACAAGTGATAAGTTATAAGTTTAGAAGTTTAGGGATAAAAAAGCATCATCTCTCCATTTTCTTAACGCCGTCTTTTGTGCCAACAAGAACTATGTCTGCTATGTCTGCGAAGATGCCGTTTTCAACAACTCCCGGAATGTTGTTCAGCTCGATTTCCATGTCGAGTGGATCTTCAATTCTTTCAAATTTTGCATCGAGGATGAAGTTGCCGTTGTCGGTTATCACTGGGCCATCTTTTTTAACGCCCATCCTCAGCTCGGCTGTTGCGTTGAAGACTTCAAGTTCCTCTTTAATGGCCCTCCATGCCGCAGGGATGACTTCTATGGGGACTGGCATTTTCTGGCCGAGATATTCCACAAGCTTGCTCTCATCAACGAGCACTATAAACGTTCCGGCCCTGTATTCGATGATCTTTTCCATCGTTAATGCCGCGCCTCTTCCCTTGATGAGATTAAGGTGAGGATCAACCTCGTCTGCACCGTCTACAGCTAAATCAATGGCATCAACTTCATCTAAGCTAACGACGGGAACTCCGCTCTCAAGGGCCAAAAGGCGTGATTGGTATGAAGTGGGGATGCCGTAAACATCTTCGAGCTCCCCTGTCATGAGCTTCTTTCCCAGCATTTGGATGAAGTAAGCCGTTGTGGAACCCGTACCTAACCCGATTATCATGTCATCGTCGATATACTTCAAAGCTTCCTTAGCCACCATTTTTTTCAGCTCTTCCATACCTCATCCCTTCGTTATGTTGTAGAGGAGGGACTGATTTGAATAAAACGTCGGTTCGGGCTGTAAGATGAGATTGTAGCTGAAGATTGTGAAGTACAGCCAGAACAGGAAGAATCCCCAGAACCCTTTTCTCAGCAGAACCCTCTCATCCTTTAACTCGTCAGGAAGGTCTTTAACGAGAGCGATAACTATCTTCGGTGATAGCAGATAGACCAGCAGGCCTACAATGTAGCCCGCTTGAACTTGGGTTGACAGGACTCCACTCACTATCCCTGCTATCGTTCCGATTGCGTAAAATATGAGCGACATCTTGTTCTCAGCATTCACTCTCTATCACCTAAAACTTAGTTTAGGGATTCATTTAAAATACTTTCCATCACTCTTCAAAGTTCTCAAGCAACCGTTCTCCTTTTTCAGTAAGTTTGTAATAAACCCTTCTTCCCTTCTTGCGTGCCTCTTCTATCAAGCCAAGGGCCTCAAGCTCTTTTATATGCTGGTACACTGCTTGATACTTCATTGGCTTCTCCAGATTCTCCCAGATTTCGTAGCCATACATGGACTTTTCTCTCAGGAGCTTTAGGATTTCAAGCTTTGTGCCACCGACTGAAAAGCGCTCTCTCTCCTCCGCGTAGTAGCTTTTTAATCCCGAGCCCGTAATTATCAAAGCGACCCTGTCTCCTTTTTCAAGATAACCGCTTTCACGGAGCTTTATTAGGGCTGGAATAACAACAGCTGAAGAATACTCAGCGAAGACGCCCTCTTTGGCAAGGGCTTTTTCTCCGAAGTCAAGCTCATCTTCACTCACAACCACAGCGGTTCCGTTGCTTTCTTTAATGGCTCTTATCGCGAGTTCTTTGTTTACCGGGTCTTTTACGTACAGCCCAAGGGCTTTGGTGAACTCTCTCTTGCCTTCTATCCCCAATATTTCGGCCGCTATTGGGGAGCAGTTTTCAGTTTGGACTGCAATTAATCTGGGGAGTTCTTCAATAGCACCGATTTCCAGAAGTTCCCTAAAGCCCTTGTAGATGCTGTAGATGTTGCTTCCACTTCCCGTTGGCACGATCACGTGGGTTGGGTTTATCTCCTCCCAGAGCTCGAATGCAAGGGTTTTTTGCCCCTCAAGCCCAATAATGTTGTTTTCGGGAGTTATGTCGTAGAGTCCATTTAATCGGGAGAGCTCTTTAGTGTATTCTATGCACTCATCAACGCTGTCTCCATAGCGGATTATCTTGGCACCAAAGGCTATCATCTGAATTAGCTTTCCTTTGTCGACTTTTTTGGGAACAACAACAAATGCTTCTTTATTAGCTCTAGCGGCATATGCCGCTAAAGACGCTGCCGCGTTGCCATCGCTGGCTACTATGAACCCATTGCTTGCATAGGGCAAGCCATAAGAAACTCCTACCGTGGCAAGCCTATCTCTGAATGAACCCGTGGGGTTCCTTGTTTCGTCTTTAATAAAAACATCCAGGCCGAGCTCTTCGCCGATTTTTGCCTTGACTAAAGGTGTCCCGCCTTCTTTCAGGGAAATTATTCTGGGCACGTTGGGGAGAAGTTCTCTGTACCTCCACACGCCTTTCTCTCTATTTTTCCATTTTTGGGGGTCTACCTTAGAATAGTCATACGGTATTTCAAGGAAAGCCCCGCATGAGCATCTCGGTGGTATTATCTGCTGATACTCCCTTCCACATTTGGGACACTCTATCATCACTACCCACCAAAAAATTAGAAAAAGGCTACTTGAGCCTGATGGCGTCGAGATTGTTTGGAGCCCTTGTGGAGATACCGAACTTCTTGTGGATGCTTGAGGCAAGGTCAAGGCACTTCTGGGGCTCTCCGTGAACTGTTATTACTCTTTCCGGTCTCGGCTTTACCTTTGCTATGTAGCTCATCAGCTCCCTTCTATCGGCGTGACCTGAGAATCCATCTATTGTGTGGATCTCCATGTTTACCTGAACAACTTCTGTCTTTCCGCCCTCTCCTATCATGGGTATCTCTCTTAGGCCTCTCTGAACCTGTCTACCCAAAGTTCCCTCTGCCTGATAGCTTACGAATATGATAGAGTTCCTTGGATCTGAGGCAAGGTTCTTAAAGTACTCCACGCTGGGTCCTCCAACCAGCATACCGGAGGAGGCTATAATTATCGCGGGTTCTTCGCTCTCTATTATGTCCTTTCTTTCGTTTGCATTTGCGACGGGTTTGAATATCTCATTTAAGAATGGGTTGTAGCCCTCATGGAATATCTGATCTCTGAGGCTCTTGCTCAAATACTCTGGATATGCGGTGTGAATTGCAGTTGCTTCCCATATCATACCGTCCAAGTATATTGGAACCTCCAACCCTCCTACTCTAGCGTACTCCTCGAGGACTAGCATTATTTCCTGAGCTCTTCCAACTGCCATTGCGGGGATAAGGACCTTTCCTTTGCGCTTGATAGTCTGAAGAATAACCTCAATAAGCCTCTTTTCTGCCTCTTCTCTCGGTAGCTGGTAGTCCTTGCTTCCTCCATAGGTTGATTCCATTATCAAAGTTTCAAGTCTTGGGAACCTTGCATTTGCTGGCTCAAAGAGTCTCGTTGGAAGGAACTTAAAGTCTCCTGTGACGGCAATGTTGTGGAGTCCATTTCCAACGTGGAGGTGAACTATTGAGGAGCCAAGGATGTGGCCTGCATTGTGCAGGGTAAGCCTCAAGTCTGGTGAGATATCTCTAACCTCCCCGTAGTCGAGAGTTATTGTGTGCTTAACGACTTCTTTTATGTCTTTCATTCTGTAAAGCGGGTCAGCACCGTTACTCTGCTGTATCTCAATGAAGTCTTTCTGAAGGAGAACCATTAAGTCTCTTGTAGGCGGAGTTGTGTAGATAGGGCCGTCGAACAGGTTGTATCTGAAGAGGTAGGGTAGTAAACCGGAGTGGTCAAGGTGTGCGTGGGTAATTATTATCGCATCCAGAAGCCCCTCTTTAAGGACGTAGGTAAATTCTGGGGCATCAAAGTGGGGGAACCCCTTCTTGGGATCATTTAAAGCCGCGACGTTTACACCAAAGTCAACCAGCACAAAGCTCTCATTTGTTTGGAGCAGGAGGGCACTTCTTCCAACTTCCCTGAATCCTCCAAGCCCTGTTATCCTTATCCACTCGCTTTTGAGCTCCGGCTTTCTGTATATGTTTCTCCCAACTTGTCTCAGGAATTTTCTCCTATCTTTACTCTCGGACTGCAGGATTCCCCTAATAGAGTATATTGTCTGGGACTGCAGGGGTGGAGTTCTAACAACTTTTGGAGCCCAGTAAACTTTCTGGGTTATCTCCCTAAGGGTCTCCCCATTCTTTCCAATCACAAGTCCCGGCTTTTTAGCCTCAATTATTACCTCGCCAACAGAAGGATCAAAACTTATGTTAGTTATTTCCGCCTCTGGCGGAACTATTTGCTTGATTAGCTCTTCGGCCTTTTCAGGAGGAAGGAGAACATCCGGATCAGGTCTTACACTAATTCTCTTCTTAAGAACCTTTGCAAGGTTTTTTATAAGATCTCCGTCTTGCATTACAGCTTCAGGGTTTTTCACATAAATAACCAGCTCCGGCCCCTCAAATTCCACTTCGGTTATCTTGGCTTCTTTGGGTACCATCTGACTAATAATCTCCCTAATCTCTTTCAGAATTTCATCAACGTTTGTTTCTCTTTTTATCACGTCACTCACCCCTAGAATCAGAGCTTCTTGAGGATCTTCTCGACTTCTTCTTTAGAAAGCTCGCTATACCCGTCTTTTGTAATGACAACAACCATTATTCCATCTCCAGTAAAAACATCTCTTTTTATTGCAGTATTTATAGCTTTTACGGCCAGTTTAACGCCTTTTTTAACAGTCATTTTCTCATTGTACTCATTATCTAAAACAGCATATGCAAACTCCATACCAGAACCTGCAGAAACATATTTGTCCTCGGTAATTCCCCCTGCCATGTCAATTGAATAAAGACTTGGCTTTTCATCATAACCTCCCACTAAAAACCAGCCAAAATAGGGGAAGTATCTTCTTCCACTTAAGACGTTAGAAGTTAATGTTGCCAGTGCCTTTGTGCTCATCTCCCTGCCGACTCTTGCTCTGTAAAGCTTTGCTTCTGCCCTCAAAAGCCTTACAAGGCTTAGTATGTCCCCTACGCTCCCGGCTCCTGCTAGGGCCAAGTGGTCGTCTATCTGGAATATCTTGCTAACTTCTTTGGACAAGACCATGTTGCCCAGTGAAGCCCTCCTGTCTGCGGCTAATACTACTCCATCCTTACAAACAATGCCTACTGTTGTTGTCCCTTTAATTTTGTCCAAAGCCAACACCCCTTTAAGATATTCGTTTTGCCCGAGAATAGAAACAAATTCTACAGTGGGGGATTGACTGAGGGAGTATTTAAAGTTTTCGCAAAGCGACATGAGTTACTCCCTTTCAGATGGGCAGCTGAAAGAAAAGCTTTTTATCCTATGAATTGTTTTACAACAATGTAACCCTAGGAGGTATGATAAAATGGGTGTCGAAAAAGTTCCCAAATACGACATACCGACAAAGAAGGTTGAATACGTTTTTATTGAGCTGGAAAAGATGAAACCACACGAGCAGCTCGTCCAAAAGGAGCTTGAGGCATTTATTGAAAGCTTAACTGGCTCCGGTATTTTCTGGAAGCCCATGCTCCTGGCAAAAGTCCCCGGGGAGGACATGTACCTCATCGTTGATGGTCACCACAGATGGGCAGGCCTGCAGAAGCTCGGGGCAAAGAGGGCTCCCTCTGTAATTCTCGACTACTTCAGCGATGATGTTAAGGTATACACATGGTATCCTGCTTTTAAAGGAGACCTCAACAAGGTTCTCGAAAGATTAAAGGCAGAGGGATTGGAAATAATTGAGGATGGAGAGGCTGAAGAAAAGGCCGAAAAGGGGGAAATAGCTTTCGCTCTCATTGGTAAAGACAAGGTCTTTGCTATTCCGGGAGCACTTGACGAACAAAAGAAGGTAAGCAAAGTGCTTGACGAGATGAGTGTTGAGGGAGAGATAGAGCTTATATACTACGGCCTCAAAGAAGATGCAAAAGAAGATATGGATAAGGGCGAAATTGACTATGTGTTCATTAGAAAAGCACCAAGCAAGGAGGAAGTTATGGAGCTCGTAAAGAGGGGAGAAGTTTATTCTCCAAAGACAACCAGACACGTTCTTCCATTCAACCCGGACAAAATCGATGTGAAGCTTGAGGAGCTCTTTTAGTCCTATTCTGCCTTTTTTATTTTGATTGATCATCTAAGTTTTTTCGAGCATGTAGCAGACTCTCGGGATAAGTTTAAACCCGCTTAAGAAAATTTTAGAGTTGAGCAACGAAAAATTAAAAGAAGCCAATACGTGAGGGATAACCATGATAAAGGCATTAATATTTGACGTTGATGAAACTCTTGTCTATTATGAAGGCTATGATGGGCTGGAATGGTTCGAAAAATGGGGAAAGAAAGAAATAAAAAAGCTTGGGATTACCCTTGAGTTTGAAACTTACAAAAAGATGGTAAAGGGAGAACTACCGCGAAGCTGGGTTGAGAGGCTTGGAGTTGATCATGTAGAATTCTGGAAAGCGATAGATAAAGCAAAGCTCGAGTACAGAAAATGGGCTGCAGAGAGAGGACTAATAAAAGCCTTTCCCGACGTTGATGTTTTAAAGGATTTCAAACAAATGGGATTAAAAATGGCAGCTGTTAGCAACGCTTCCCAAGATTGCACGGAGTTTGTGCTGGAGCTTTTTGATTTGAAGAAATACTTTGACATTATCCTTGGAAAGGACTACCGATATCTGGATGGTGCTAAACCGAATCCCTATCTCATAGAAAAAGCCCTCGATGCCCTTGGTGTCCTTCCAAGTGAAGCTTTGGTCGTGGGAGATTCTGCATCGGACATCTTGGCAGCTCACCGGGCTGGTGTTAAAGCCGTTCAAGTGATGAGGTTCGGGAAAATAGAGGGAGCAGATTATTACGTGAAAGATTTGAACGAACTTGTGCAACTGGTGCGCTCGCTAGTAGGTAAGGATTTATAAATGAACTGCCTAACTTATAATGCCCCTGCGCGAGGACCCACCCAATCAATGAAGGTGGGGGCGATGCGGGGGCAACAGCTCGGCCATAGCGAGGTCCCCACGGGAGGGCCTTCCGCGTTACGGAGCGCAATGACCGTGGGTAACCCTGGCCGAGTACACTCTTCTGGCCCGCCTGGGTTAAGCCGCTTGAGATTGCCTTACGGCTTCAATGAGAGCGGTCGTTACGGGCGGGCCACATTTTCTTGGAAAATTTCTAATGGTCTGGATATGGAGATTAGTTCTTCTACAGCTAATGCTAGCTCTTCTGGGGTTTTAGGATAATATGTACCGATTTCATAGTTTCTTTTAAGACTAGTGGTAAGCAAATTTGCGGAGGACTCTATACTTGGCCCTTGATAATTTGCGGTAATTTTGGAATGCAAATTTTGATAATACCGGCACTCAACATCGAGGGGAGTGGTTTTTGATATTCTCTTTATCACATCTCTGTTCTTTTGGGTGTTCCTGACAACAAGAGTTACTTTAGATAAGTCTTCATTGATACTGCCTATAACCCTTATTAACTTCTCAACAGTACCGTTTATCCATGGAGAGACTATTACTGGCTCTTTCGCATCATAAAGAACATCAGCAATCCCAGCATAGATTGTGTAATCGCCAGGCATTGTTCGAATTATATCAGAAGACTCAACACGATCTCTAACTACTTCCTTTCCCTCTTTTGTTAGTTTTACTTCACTACCTTTCTTGTCTATTAACCCTAAGTCCAAGGAGAGGGGTATAAAAAGAGAACTTACAACAAATTTATTGTACGGTTTTGCAATGTTCCCCTTCTTAAGAATCCCCAATTGATAAAGTATCGATGTCCAGTGTTTCATCTCTCCTCCTAGTTCCGAAGATATAACTCGCATACTTACTGAGTCTTTGTAATCAATGTATTTTAGAAAAACTATCAATGGATACCATTTTTTGAAAACCAATCTTAAAATATCCTCTCGATTTTCTCGATTGTTCTCTATGTTATTCAATAAATTCTGACCATACGAGCTTAGTTTATATCCCCTTCCGGAACTTTTGACCAAAATCCCCAGATGCCATAATAGTCTAGCGAAGTAATAACCTTCCCTTCCAGTCTTAGCAAATGGATGTTGGCTGTTTTTCTTAAAAAAATAGTCCATTTCACTAGTGCTCAAAACCTTCTTTGAGTCAATGAAACCAAGAAGTTTCAAAAAGGTGTCTACATCGAACCATGCGATTCCATAGCTGGAAAAATAAACTTTAGCTGCATAATAAAGTCTACCTATCATAAGGCATCATCAGAGAATTAGGAGCTTTTCACAGAAATCTTTTTTGGTGGTTGGTGGGCCCGCGGGGATTCGAACCCCGGACCTCCACCGTGTCAGGGTGGCGTCATAACCAGTCTAGACCACGGGCCCGCCCAAAGTGTTGTGGTGGACCGGCCGGGATTTGAACCCGGGGCCTCCGCCTTGCCAAGGCGGCGCTCATCCCAGGCTGAGCTACCGGCCCACGCCCAATCCAATAAGGGTTGAAGGCTATTTATAAATCTTTCGGTTAGAAGGGAGGATACTGTCAGGATAACTGGGGTATCACCTCCTGAAGCCATTCAGTCACATCACCAGGCGGTCCACCAAACCGAGAA
>NZ_WHIZ01000013.1:0-36764 GCF_009372125.1 Thermococcus sp. 101 C5 | reverse complement strand
TTCTCCCAGTTGTGGAGGGTTGAGTAGTGAATGTTTGCTCCGAAGAATTTTCTGCCGTAGTGCTGGGCGTCTCTGAGAGGTAGGTTGTAGTATTGTTTAAAGAGGAGTATTGCCAGTATTGTTTTTACTGGAAATTTTTTGGATTTTGGCAGGTTCTTCAGCTTTCCTTCTGATTCGAAGTCTGCTAAAACGTCAAGAATTGCGAATGCCACGCTTTCAGGGTCTTTGAGTCTGTGATCCCATCTGGGGATCACGACAACCACCCGAAAGAATTCAGCAAAAACCCTAATAAAGGTTACTATAAACACGCCCCTCTCAGTTTATTTCGACAAAAGGCGATTTACAACCACCTAAAACCTAGAAATTAGACATTTGTCAAGGGAGCAATACTTAAAACTGGTGTAAGCATGAGTTTTTTGACAACTGTCCAAAATTTCATAAATAATGGGCACTGCTGTAGGTTTAGTTTTAAAAAGGTTTTCAAGGTAATTAAGTGATGTCCCGATGATTGGAACAAGAGTGAGCTGAAGGATGATGACCGACTTCTCGCTGAGGGCATTTTACTTTTTAATTTGGTTATTGCTCAAAACTTTCAATACATCAATATACGTTTTTAGACATCAATGTATGGTAAAAATGCTTTTTGAGAGCTCTTCTTCCAGAAATCTTTTTTAGATGTTTTTTGTTTATTAGAAAATGTATGTACATAACCTTTTGTTTAAAAATATCGGTTCTCTAGGCACTTTCATCGAAAAGTTTATATAGGCTATTGCTCAAGTTTGTATCGCCAATCACCTAAATTGGAGGGATGAACATGGTTGAGCAAGACCCATTTGAAATTGCTGTTAAGCAGCTTGAGAGGGCTGCCCAATATATGGATATAAGTGAAGAAGCTCTTGAGTTTTTAAAGAGACCACAAAGAATTGTTGAGGTCAGCATCCCAGTCGAGATGGATGACGGTTCTGTAAAGGTTTTCACAGGATTTAGAGTTCAATACAACTGGGCTCGCGGTCCAACAAAGGGTGGTATCAGGTGGCACCCTGAGGAAACCCTTAGCACTGTCAAGGCTCTGGCTGCTTGGATGACCTGGAAGACTGCTGTTATGGACCTCCCATACGGTGGAGGTAAGGGTGGTGTCATCTGTAATCCAAAGGAATTGAGCGAGAGAGAGAAGGAGAGGCTTGCAAGAGGATATATCAGGGCTATTTATGATGTTATAAGCCCATACACAGATGTCCCAGCCCCAGACGTTTACACTAACCCACAAATCATGGCTTGGATGATGGATGAATATGAAACCATCTCAAGAAGAAGAGACCCATCCTTCGGTATTATAACCGGTAAGCCACCAAGCGTTGGTGGTATCGTAGCAAGAATGGATGCCACAGCAAGAGGTGCTGCCTTTACAATTAGAGAGGCTGCAAAAGCCCTTGGATGGGACGGCCTCAAGGGCAAGACCATAGCCATCCAAGGTTACGGTAACGCTGGTTACTACCTCCACAAGATAATGAGCGAAGAGTTTGGAATGAAGGTTGTTGCAGTCAGCGACAGCAGGGGTGGTATTTACAACCCAGATGGACTCAACGCTGATGAAGTCCTTGAGTGGAAGAAGAAGACCGGTAGCGTTAAGGACTTCCCAGGTGCAACAAACATAACAAACGAAGAGCTTCTTGAGCTCGAGGTGGATGTTCTCGCTCCAGCAGCCATTGAGGGGGTCATTACAAAGAAGAACGCTGACAACATAAAGGCCAAGATCGTTGCTGAAGTTGCAAACGGTCCAACCACACCAGAAGCTGATGAAATCCTCTACGAGAAGGGCATACTCATTATCCCAGACTTCCTCTGTAACGCTGGTGGTGTTACAGTCAGCTACTTCGAGTGGGTACAAAACATAACCGGCGACTACTGGGACACCGAGACCACAAGGGCCAAGCTTGACAAGAAGATGACCAAGGCATTCTGGGACGTTTACAACACCCACAAGGAGAAGAACATCAACATGAGAGACGCCGCTTACGTACTCGCAGTCAGCAGAGTCTACCAGGCAATGAAGGACCGCGGATGGGTCAAGAAGTGATTTTTTCTCCTCATTTTTCTCTTAATTCTTGTTTTAGAAAAAGAGATAAAAATTAGAAATTTCTTGGCTTTTCAATGACTCTTATGTTCATAATGCTTTTGTCCAGTATTCCCTCTCCTCCACCATGGCTTGGATCATTTCATCTTCGTCTTTGAACATGGTTCTCCTTGAGGGATTTTGCATGCCGTAGAACTCCATGAAAGGGCTTGGCCTCTTTTTAAATGGGTAATAGAGATAGATAGCTCCGAGAGTCCTATATGCTTCCGCCATCTCACTTATGACCCCTGCGGAAACGCCTTCAGCGTAGTGATAAACCGCTATAGCCTTGCTTACATCCACTAGATTGAAGTCCCTCTCAACAAGTTGCCTCCTCAAAATGTCTGTGGCTTGTTCTATGTCCTCTCTGTCTAGCTCTTCTATCTCTTCTCCGTCCCAGATGTTCCTAATTTTTATTCTCTGCACCTCTGGATTTTTCTCCACTTGAGCATCATACTCCGCAACAATCCACCAGTCATCAAGCGCTCCGGGGTCTAAAACCGTGAAGTACTTGCTGAGCTTTTCGTAAAACCCTCTAACCCTATGATAGTATTCCTCTTCGTGTCCCGTCATGGGGTAGCTCAGATATACCAGAGGTTTCTCTTTTTCATGGAAAATCAAATCTACAAACGTCTGAGGCGGGTGTCTAATTCCAAAGTGCAGGACGTATCTAACTTGAATTCCCTCTTTGTTAAGCTCATGAACGAGGGTCTTTACGTGGTTTATTGCATCCTCACGCCACATAACAAGGGTAGTAAGCTTGATGTTCTCTTTGTCTTCTCCGAAGCGTTCAAACCACTCCTTGTCGTGAATTATTCTTCTTCTGACGCTTAGAATGTCATCAAGCATTATGATGACCCTACTCGGTCTTAGAAGCTTCAGGTTGCTCAGGGTGAAGCCCAAAACGCTCCCACTTCCCCATCTAAAGAGGGCCGGGGTTGAGACTATATGGAATGCCTTTTCGCTCTTCTCGATTTCGTCTTTTATCCTTTTGAAAGCCTCATCTCGAATGCTGTTCATTAAGTCCGGATGGCTTATTGCAAAGTCTAAAACGTTTTTTCTTGTTATTTTGACGCCTTTTTCTCTTCCGACTTCCTTCAGGTAATCAAACACATGATAATACTGAAAGCTCTCGTTTTTTGCAAGTTTTAATGCGTCTTCCGCATATTCATCTCGCCCATTAAGGGGAGGACCCGTGAGGAGTATTATTTCTTTCATATTTCATCCCTCGCTTTTTGTAATTAGAATTTAGACTCCTCCCCTTTTCAATTTTGTGGATGTTTAAATGAGTTCATGCAAAAATTTTAAAAACACCCCACCTAATAGGACAGTAGAAAATATTTGCAAAAGCTTAGGCTTATAAAGTTATCAAACAAACCACTTGAGGTGATGCTCATGCCAAGGAACGATAAAAACAGAACTTTTGAAGGGGAGGAAGTTATTAGGGTTCCTCTTCCGAAGGACAACCAAGTGTTTGGAATAGTGGAGCAAGCACTGGGTTCAGGCTGGATGGATGTCAGATGCTCAGATGGAAAGGTTAGAAGATGCAGAATACCAGGAAAGCTTAGAAGGAGAATGTGGATTAAGGTGGGAGATGTGGTTATAGTCCAACCATGGGAAGTACAGAGCGACGAGAGGGGAGACATAGTTTATCGTTATACAAGGACCCAAGTTGACTGGCTTATCAGGAAGAACAAGATTACTCAGGACTTCCTTACTGGCGGTTTGACTCTGTGATGAATTATGAGAATTCAGGACATAGATAGGGAAATAGCACGCATCCTAGGATTAGAAGAACACAGAGAAAAGGATAGTGAGCTCTATAAAGTGTTTAGTGAGGTATTCGATAGGACGACAGTTGATACTCTTTCCTACTTCCACCGAAGGGGAAACATAGAGAAACTGCTCGGTGTGATTTCAACGGGAAAAGAGGCAAATGTGTTCATGGGCATTGATGCCGAGGGCAATCCCATTGCTGTTAAAATCTATCGCACCTATACAACTGAATTTAGGCGAATATGGGAGTATCTGGCAGCGGATCCAAGAATTGGGTATCTGCCGAAAGACATTAGAAAGCTTGTCTTTGTATGGACCAGGAGGGAATTTAAAAATCTCCAGAGGGCCATGAAATACGCTGTTAGGGCCCCGGAGCCAATAGCGTTCAGCAATAACGTGCTCATAATGGAGTTTATCGGAGATGAATACCCCGCTCCAAGATTAAAAGACGTGGAAAAAGAGCTCAGCAAAGAAGAATTTGAAGAGCTTTATAACTTTGTCATGGATTCAATTGAAAAGCTCTGGAAAAGGGGAGACATGGTTCATGGTGACCTTAGTGAGTATAACATCCTTATATGGGATAAGCCAGTGATAATTGACTGGTCTCAGGCAACGGTAAAAAGGAATAGGATGGCACTCTCACTGCTTTATCGTGATTTGAGAAACATCATCAATTACTTCGCCAAAAAAGGAGTGAGCGTTGACAACCTTGAGGAGAAGTTTAAGGAACTGACGGGTGATTGATATGGACGAATTTGAAAAGAAGCTGAAAGAGTATGAGTATGTGGACAAGGAGGGAGAACCGGAAAAGTCCTTTGAGATTGAAGAGTTTGAAGCTCTTGGCGAGCAGGAAGAATTCGTGAGGATTCCAAAAGAGAGAATTGGAGTGGTTATTGGGAAAAAGGGCGAGACAAAGAAAAAGATTGAAGAGGCTACAAAAACCAAGATAGAGATAGACAGCCAGACTGGAGAGGTATTCATTACTTCTACAGAAAAAACCGACGATCCTTTGGCAGTATGGAAGGCGAGAGACATTGTGTTGGCCATCGGAAGGGGATTTTCCCCGGAGAGGGCATTTAGGCTGCTTAATGAAGGTGAGATTCTCGAAGTGGTTGACCTGACCGACGTTGTTGTAGGGAACGAGAAGAATGCACTTCCGAGAGTTAGGGGGAGAATAATCGGTAGAAAAGGCAGGACGAGAGAGATAATCGAAGAAATGAGCGGAGCAGATATAAGCGTCTACGGGAAGACTGTTGCCATCATTGGAAATCCAATCCAAGTTCAAATAGCTAAAACTGCAGTTGAAAAACTTGCAAAAGGTTCTCCACACGGAACCGTTTACAAATACCTTGAAAGAAGGAAGAAGGATTTAGAACTTGAAGGAGGCATGTACTATGGCAAATTCTGAAGCAAACAAGCTTTTTAAAGAATTTAAAATCCAGAGCGTCAGTGAGTTCTTTAGAAGAAATGCTGCAATGCTTGGTTATACCGGAAAAGTGCGCTCCTTTACAACCATTATTCACGAGGCTGTAACAAACTCTCTGGACGCTTGTGAAGAAGCTGGAATACCGCCCTACGTTAGAGTGGAGATAGAGGAGCTCGGATCTGAGCACTACAAAATAATCGTCGAGGACAACGGCCCTGGAATCCCTGAAAACTACATAGCACACGTCTTTGGTAAAATGCTTGCCGGTACAAAGGCCCACAGAAACATTCAAAGCAGAGGGCAGCAGGGTATTGGTATTAGCGGTGCTGTAATGTTTGCTCAAATCACAAGCGGTAAAGCTACTAGAGTCATAACATCCACTGGCGGGGATGAGATAATCGAGGCATGGGTTGGCATAGATGTGGAAAAGAACGAAGGAAAGATTTTCAAGAAGATAAAGCACCCCAATCCCACTGGATGGAGAGGAACAAGGATAGAGATGGAAGTCAAAGAAGTTCGTTACATCCGCTCTAAACAGGGCCCTTACTGGTATCTTAAGCTCACCGCTATAGCCAATCCTCATGCTCATATTGAACTTATAGAACCAGATGGAAAGCTGATAGTCTTCCCAAGGAGCAGTGAAGAAATTCCAGAGCCACCGGAGGAAATGAAGCCACATCCAAAGGGAGTAATGACGGATGACATTTACAGGATGGCCAGGAGGACATCAAGGACAACAGTGAGAACGTTCCTTATAGGCGAGTTTTCGAGAATAAGTGACAAAAAGGTAGAGGAGCTTGTGAAGTACATCGCGGCATTGAGGCTTATAAAGGAAGAGGAGGAGCAGAGAGTTAGAGAGCAACTCCTAAAGAGGCTCGCCGAAGGGGAGGTCGATAAAGTACTCGCAAGTTTTGGAAAGAAAGGCAAAAAAGCCCTCAAGGAAGCCGAGAAACTCATGGAAAAGCCTCCTGAAAAGCTCACTTGGCACGAAGCTGAAGAGATTGTAGAGGCATTTAAGTACATGACTTTCTTGGCTCCACCCACCCATGGATTGAGGCCAATTGGAGAGCCAAACATAGAAAAAGGACTTTCGGGCATTTTAAAGCCAGAGTTCGTAACTGCCGTAACGAGACCTCCCAAAGTCTACCGCGGGGGGATTCCTTTCCAGGTAGAGGTGGGTCTAGCCTTTGGGGGAGAGCTAAGCAGTGGCTTTGACGTTCTTAGGTATGCTAACAGAGTTCCTCTGCTCTTTGATGCGGGTTCGTGTGTTATAACTTCAGCAGCAAGAAGCATTGACTGGAAGAGATACAGGGTGGATGATCTCGAAAGAACGCCGCTGGTGCTTTTGGTTAATGTGGTCAGCGTGCACGTCCCCTACACTTCTACAGGAAAGCAGAGTATTGCCAGTGAAGATGAAATATATGAAGAAATAAGACTCGCCATAATGGAAGTCGCTAGAAGGCTTGCCAAATATCTCGGAGGAAAACACCGCAAGCTCTACCAGGTGAAAAGAAGGAAGATATTTGAGAAGTATGTCCCTGAGGTAAGTAGGGCCTTAAGCATCCTAACTGGAGAGCCTGAAGACACGATAAAGAACCTCCTAATAAAGATGATTGAGAAGAAATTTGAAACAGTAGAAGAAAACAAGGCGGAGGCTGATGGAAATGCTTAAACGTGAGAGGCCCAAGGAACGCTTCAGCTACGACCCAAGAAAGGTCCTTCAGAAACTCGAGGAATTTGGAAAAGAAATCCTTGAAGAACTAAAAGCTGGCAGGAACCCCTTCATAGATGTTCCCACCAGAGGTCTCAGCAACGTTTACTTCGACGAAAAAGACCGCGTGATTAAGATGGGTGACAAGACTTCAAGGAGATATCTCTTTAACGTTGCCCATGCGAGAAAATTCATGCAGACGCTCTTGATAGCGGCTTATATAAAGAGGTTAGTTGCCGAGGGCAAACACGCGAGCTTGAGAGAAGCTTACTATGCAAACAAACACACCATTCCCGGCACACATGAAAATACCTTCGAAGACCAGAGCGAGAGCGACCCCATCATAGAGGATTTGGAGAGAATGTTCGGAGTTTTGAGAGAGGAAATGCACATAACTGCAGACAGAAGAGGATACATTTACGGGGACATAGTCATTAAAGATGGCGAAGACGAGTTCAACGCTTCAAAGCTTGGTATGGGTGGATGGGCAGTTCCTGGAACAGTGGAGCACATAGAGTTCCCGGAAATCAATGTGGATTACGTCCTTGTAGTAGAAACCGCCGCTATGGCCGATAGGCTTATAGAAGAAAAGTATCCGAAGAAGGAGAAAGCCTTAATAGTGGCAACTCAAGGTCAGGCTTCAAGAGGTGTTAGAAGACTTATACACAGGCTCCACTACGAGGAAGGTTTGCCAATCATCGTCTTTACTGATGGTGACCCCTACGGATGGTATATATACTCTACAATCAAGCAGGGCTCAATAAATCTCGCTTACCTCAGCGAAAAGCTTGCAACGCCAGAGGCAAAATTCGTTGGTATGACGATGGACGATATTAAAAAATACGGTCTCGAAAACGTTACAGAAAAGCTCAAGGGAATCCCACCGAACAAGAAAGGCGGTCCAACGGGAGATTACAAGCGTATCATAGAGGAGATGAACTACCCATGGTTCCAGAACAAGGAGTGGCAGAGACAGCTTAAGTTGGCTCTCAAATGGGGAGTAAGGATTGAACAGCAGGCTCTGGCAAACAAGAGTTTGGAGTTCGTTGCGAAGAAATACCTCCCCGAAAAAATTGCCAACGAGGAGCTCCTGCCATGACGACAACTGAAGAGCTTATAGCTCAGATAAATAGGGTTTTGGACGACATAAAAACAAACATGAACAGGTTATTTGAGAATTTTGACCCTCTTTATTTAGCTTTTAATTTAAACCGCAATCTTGCCTTTCTTAGAGACCTGGAAGATGAACTTTCCCGCAGAGTTGGTGAAACGCTCTCTTATGCAACATCAAGTAAAAAGGAAGTAGACCCACATATTAGAAGAATTCTGTTAAGAAATCACTACCGCATGCTAACCCTCGAGCGGCTTAGAACAGCGATAACCGCCCATAAGATGGCTCTTGCCACAATTGAATCCAACTATACCTTCTACAAGGGGAAGAAAGTCATCGAGATTAAGGACATTACCAACAAAGAGGACCTTGATTCAATGAAAGTGTCTGAAAAGCCCATTAAACTTGGGAGGATAGAAATACTGCCATATCTGGCTTATTCGGGGGATGTCCTTAGGATTCTAAGTCAGAAAGACACCAAGACCAGAGATACATTTAAGGAAATAAAATCCAAGCTCAAAGAAAAAGGACAGGTGCAAAGAAAGGGAATGAGGATAGAGGTAGAGTACTGGCAGGGCGGGCGGTTAAAGAAGGAGAAAGTCGAGCTTCCGCTGGACGCAGATGTGGACAGAGAACTCAAGAAGCGCTTTGGCCAGAAGTTCAGATGGAGGCTCTTAACCTACGTGAAAACCAAGGGGGTTCTTATAAACAGCCACTACACCATAGATAATTTGGCGCTTGCCTATGCTTCTCTCTATCCAGAAGAGGGAGCTAAAATCCTTGCCCTCGATTTGTTCAGGTATTATTACCTAACCTCTGAAAAAGAAAGAGAGACAATCGGCTTATATCCTCAGCTAAGGCCGTGTATAGATTGTCACTACTCAATTTTTGATCTGCCGTTTATGGATGAGCCCGGGTTCCGTACCGGATTTGGCAGCATGCTTCTCATTAGAAAATGCGAGGCTGAAACCCTTTTAAGCGGGAGAAGGAGCGAGATTTCAAACATTCCAAACTACCTTTTGGGCGGAGTTATCCTTTATGGTGTTAGCCCGTTCGATGAGAAAAAAGTCAGCGAGCTACTTGGGATAAATGAAGAGGAGCTTAAGGAGGCTATCGAAAAATTCGTACTTTCTGGCCTGCATATGAGTCTGTTTGAGGATACAAGCAAATTTGAGAGGTTTATGCCGAAGAGTGATAAAGCAAAGCAATTTTTGGAGCTTCTCCAAGGGTGAGGGGATATGAAGATCGAGATAAAGGCGAGGAATAATGATGACCTTTTGAGGAAGCTAGAGGAGAAGCTCAATAAAGACGTCACCGAGGTTTACATAAATCTCCGGCCGACCAAGATAATCCTTGTGAAAATACTTGAAAGGGCCCCAAATGTGAAGGTCATTGGATGCCCTCCCAGTTTGTATCCAAAGGTCTCCAAAAAAATTATCAAAGCCCTCAATCAAATGGGAATCAAGCTTGTTCCTATGAACCATTCCCGGGGAAGGCCTAAAAAGTACGATCCAGATACCTTAAAGCTTATTGAAGAACTCATTAAGAAGGGGAAAACGCCTAGAGAAATAAGTGAAGAGCTCAACATTCCACTGAGAACCGTCTATTATATAATAAACGGTAGGTAGATGAGTAGATACTGCCATTTTTGCTTATGTTGCTTTGTCAAAAGTATGAGACAAGCCAAGTATTGGTTTATCTCAGCAAGAAGACACTACCGTGCAAAAAAGCTATGAAAATCATATGGAGTTTTGAGATAAGTTTAAAAGAACCGGTTAGGTTTCCTAATGGAGGTGAGAAGATGTTTGAAACCCAGGAAGAGATTCCCGAGATTAAAGAGAGGCTTCATAGAGTTGGCATAACAAACTTAAGAACAATAGCGAGGATAAACTGGAAAGGTAAGCTTTACACTTTTATCCCAACGTTTGAGATAACGATAGACGTTCCTGAGGAAAAGAAAGGCATTCACATGAGCAGGCTTGTTGAAAGCATTACTGAAACGATGAGCGAGGCAATTGAGGAAGAAGTGAAAGAAGCACACACCTCCCTCGAAGAACTCGGCCTTTCGGTTATAAAGAGGCTGGAAAGAAAGCATCCGCACAAAAGGGCTGAAGTATGGATTAAAACACAGCTTATTATGGAAAGAGAAACCCCTGCAAGCAAAAAACTCAGCCTTGAGACGTATGATGTTGAAGTCGGAGTAATAAAGGAGCCGGAAAAGCTCGAAAAAGTTTTAAGGGTTATTGTAATTGGAAACACTGCTTGCCCACATGCTATGGCCAATAATCAGGGGAAAACCCACATTCAGAGAGCAGTTGCCAGGCTTGAAGTAAGAACGGACTATGATGAGGCAATCGCTCTTGAGGACATGATAGATGTTGTGGAGAGTTCTTTCAGCTCCCCGACATATACTCTATTGAAGACGATTGATGAGAACGCAGTTGTTCAGAACATGTATTCAAACCCCAAATTCGTGGAAGACGTTGCGAGGGAGATAATCTTCAAGGCAAAGCAGAAGTTTAAAGGTAAAATCCACGTGAAAGTCATAAGCCATGAGAGCATACACAAGCACGACGTTATAGCTGAAACCTGGTATTAGTCTTTTCTTCTCTAAATTTTTAAAAGAAAAGAAATCAAAGGAGCATTCTTGCGTCAACTGCAACTGCACTGTCTTCGTAAGCGAAGATGGGGTTTATGTCAAGCTCCTTGATCTCTGGAAGCTCCAAGGCTAATTCACCAACTTTGACGATTATATCTGCAAGGGCATCGATGTTAACTGGCTTTTCTCCTCTTGCTCCGGCAAGGATTGGGTAAGCCTTTATCTCTTTGATCATCTCAAGGGCTTCTTCTTTGCTTATTGGAGCAACTCTGAAGCTTACATCTTTGAGAATCTCGACGAATATTCCACCGAGACCAAACATCACTGCGGGGCCAAATTGTGGGTCTCTTATCATACCAACGATGACTTCCTTGCCAAGTGGGAGCATCCTATAAACTATAACACCCCAAAGGTCAGCATCGGGTTTATAGTTTCTTGCATTTTGCATAATAGTTCTGAAGGCTTCTCTAGCCTCTTCGTCGTTCTTTATGTTAACCTTAACACCACCGGCGTCGCTCTTGTGGATAATTTGTGGAGAAACGATCTTCATAACAACTGGGTATCCTATTTCCCTTGCGAATTGAACGGCCTCTTCTTCGTTCCTTGCGACCTTAAACTCCGGAACTGGAATGCCGTAAAGCTTGAGAATTTCCTTTGCCTCCGGTTCGACAAGTGGTCTGTTTTCGGCTTTTGCCTTTTCGATTATTTCCCTAGCTTTTGCAACTCTATCCATAGCTACCACCTCGATTATAGTGATGACAGTTTCAGTTATGTTGACAATGTTAAAAGTCTTTCCATTTCGAATGTGGTTGAAGCTGTCGATTACTATAAATAGGATGGGGGAGATATCCCTTACAGGTGATTGAAATGAATAGAAAAATCATTGGGGGAGCATTAGTGATTTTTGTTCTTCTGGCTGTGATTGTATTTCACCAAACGAAAGCTGAAGAAGGTTCTACTGCCCTCGCACTTTATGATTCTGCCAAGATTGGAGTTGTCGAGAAGACGATTCAAGTTGAGCTGAAAACAGGGATAAATAAAGTCCCTCTAGATATGCTTGAGGGGCTCCGAATTGATGAAGTTACATTAAAGCCTCTTGACGAGAAAGTGAAGGTACTCGGTGTTGTAAGCAAGGGGACAGCGGGAAAGAACCTTATGGAAGCGAACATAGGAGAAGAGATTACGGTAAAACTGAAAAGCGGAGAAACCGTAAGCGGCGAGTTTTTGGGGTATGAAGACGGGAAAATAGCAATACAGGGAGATGGCTATTATCTGGTAAGCTCTGAAGACATTGCTTACATGAAAATGGACTCAATCGGAGAAGAAAGCACTGCAGAGATCTATGCCATAGTAAACGCTGAGGAAGATGGAAAGTACTTCTTTAAGCTCATTTACAGGGTTGGAGGAATAAGCTGGAGCTCAAGGTACAAGCTCTACCTTAGAGACAGGGCCGAGTTTTATGGGTATGTGGTGATTGACAATCCTACGAACAAGAGCTTTGAAAACGCTGATGTTCTGCTTGTTTCGGGAGATGTTCAGTTTTACCAGCCTCCTCAGGTGATTATGGGAAGATACTATACAATGGAGTCAGCTACAAAAGAAGTGCCTCAGCAACCAATTCAGGGAACAAAATTAGAGGCCTTTTACCTGTACAAGCTCGGAACCCTTGACATAGCGGCATTTGAGAAAAAACTCATCCCGTACATCTACCAGGAGAGCGAGTTCACGAGGGAATACCTCTATGAAAGCTATCCCTATGGTGGAAGCCAGGATGTTTATGAAATAATATCCTTAAAGACGAGTGAGGTCCTCCCCGGAGGTGTTGTGGAAATCTACAAAGAAATGGAAGACAAGAACGTCTTAATTGGGGAGCAGGTTATAGATCACACTGCAAAGGGGGACAGTTTAAGGCTTAAGCTTGGCAGGGATGTAGACTTGAAAGGAAAAACTGAGGTGCTGGAAGAAAGGCGGGGAGACAGATATTCCTACTATAAAATTAAAGTCACTCTGGAAAACTTTGGCAACGAAGAGAAGGAAGTAGTTGTCAGACACTACAAGTGGCGTGGAAAAATCTTAGAGAGCTCAGTTAGCCCAATAACAGAGACCGCAGACTATGTAGAATTTAAAGTAACAGTTGGCCCGGGAGAAAAAGAGGAAATAATCTTCGAGTACGAAGTGAACTATTAGAGCTTTCTCAAGAGGATTTCGTAGCTCTTGTTTTCTTTTACTATTTCCAGCACAAGGCTTTTCTCATAGTCCAAAAATCTTGTACCCTTTAAAGTGTATCCCTCTTCTTTTAAATGGTTCATTATGCTCAGTCCAAGGTCTCCAAAAAGCTCCGCCGCCATCGTGGCAAAACTCGGCTCTTTTATGCCCAGCTCAACATGATATTTTTTAGCCAGTTCAAAAACGTCCATGCTATCACCCGTAGGATACTTAGCATTCAGAACTTTAAGCTCTTTCGATTCCCAGAAGAGTTAAGATTTGTAGTGGCGGGCCGGACGGGATTCGAACCCGCGACCACCGGGTTAAAAGCCCGGTGCTCTAACCAGGCTGAGCTACCGGCCCTCGATAAGTTAGGGATTACAATGCGCTTATAAATTTTTTGGTCGGTGCTTTGCCATTGTGAAGATAATCACAGAACAACGGGGTTGAATCACTATTATTCCTCTGCCCGAAAAGGGAGTTTGGGGCGGGGTGGGATAGGTTTTTGGGCTGAGGAATACAAAATATTGAAAAGAAAAGCTAAAACCCTCATGGAAGCTCTATAATTGCCCATATTGGCCTGTGATCGGAAACCTCCACCTCGCAGAGGCATCCGTAATTCTTGACCAACCATAAACGAACCCATTAGCGAGAAAGCAAAAACATTTTTAAACTCAAAGATGTAAAATTAATAACGAGGGGCAATGAAAAGAACGGTAACACTCAAACTCCAGCCCTCGAAGGAGCAAGAAAAAACACTCTTCGAGTTAGCCCAAGCTACTGCAGTAATCTGGAACAAACTCAACTATGAAAGGCTCAAACAGTTCAAGGAATTCGGGAAAATAGACTTCGGAACAACGGAAAAGGAAGCTTATTACACGTTCAAGGGCTGGGTTGGTGGTTCAACAGTCCAGCAATTAGCGAGGAAAAATGCTGAAGCGTGGCGTAGCTTCTTCTCCCTACTCAAGAAGAAAAAGAACGGTGAACTGCCAGACTGGTTCAAACCACAACCACCAAAATTTGTCAAGGAGGGGAATGAGAGAAAACTCTTTATCATTCCCCTCAGGAACGACCAGTATAAAATTGAGGGCAACACTATCGAACTGAGGAGGCTTGGAAAGTTCGGAAGGCTAAAAATTCAGTTCAAGGGGAGAATTCACCTCAAGGGCAAGCAAGGAAGGTTGGAAATAATCTACGACGCGGTAAAGCGGAAGTGGTACGCTCACGTTAGTTACACTGTTGAGGAAAAACTAACTAACGGGGATTGGGTTAAAGTTCCAAGAGAGTCAAGGGGTAATCTTTCAGCCGGAATCGACTTGGGGGTAAACAATTTAATAGCCGTTTACGTTGAGAGCGGTGAAAGTTTTCTTGTTAATGGAAGACCGCTCAAAAGCATTGCCTTCTACTGGCAAAAAAGAATAGCGGAATACCAGTCAAAACTCAACAAGTCTGGCTGTAAAACGAGCAGAAAACTCAAGAGAATGCATCAAAAGGCCAAACTTCAGGCGAAGCATTACATTAACACTGCAGTCAGGCAGACGGTTGAAAAGCTTTATGAGATGGGCGTTTCTAAAATTATTGTGGGCTATCCAAAAGACATTTCAAGGAATTCTGATAAGGGCAAGAAGCAAAATTTTGTCCTCTCTTACGTTTGGAGGTTTAATTACGTTATTCAAAGACTGAAGGAAGTTTCTGAAGAGTTTGGTATTTCCGTTATTGTTGTTGATGAGGCTTTCACTTCTAAGCTTTGCCCTCTCTGCGGCCAGCGCCACTCTAATGGTAGAATTTTTAGGGGTTTATTCAAGTGCCGCAGAGAGGGCGTTGTAATGAATGCAGACCTTGTAGGTGCTTTCAACATTTTGAGAAAGGCTGTTAAAACGATAACCCTGAGCTTCCCGGCTTTGTCAGGGGGTAGGGGTAACGGGGGGAAGACCCTCCCCGAGGGGCTGAAAAGCCTGCCCTTGTTGGGCTTTAATGAGACCCCTCAAACCTCCCTGTCAATGGCAAGGGGCTAAGATAAACCCTCGCCAATGATGGGAGGAGGTCAGCTCTGCCGTCCAGTCCTTCTTCAGAAAGATATAGTCGATGTTCTCGATGTCTATGTTGCCCCAGTTGAAGGTGTATGGTGGCCTCTTCTCAAAGGCGTCCCTATAGTAGCGTGTGAGTATCTCTATTGCTTTTTCGTCCGGTTCGGCGTTGGTGTCACCCGCTATTATCTGCGCAACCGGTTCACTCTGTGCAAATCTTAGAAGCTCCTCCGCCTGCATCGCTCTCTCCTCTTCGTTTAGCCCCATGTGGACGTTTACCAGCACTATTCCAAGCTCTCCAAAGCTCACTTTTTGAGCAGGTCTTGCCTGTCCAACACTCTTAAGGTTGAGCTCTCCTTCTCTCCTCATGTGCCAGTGTGAGAAGATGGCTATGCCATAGGTCCCTTCAACGGCCGGCTTGTACTCATAGGCGTAGCCTAAGTATGCAGAAATCATCAAGGGGACGTCCTGATAGCCGTTGCCAATCATTCCGCCGACGACTTCTTGAGCCGCCAGGATATCGGGTGTCTGCTCCTTCAGGAGGTTAATAAGCTCGTAGCCGTTGAAGGTTCCCTTATACGGCCCAAAGCCTTGGTGGGTGTTGTAGCTCCAGATGAGAGCCTCATTCTTGGCCTCGACGTAAGCTGGTGCCGTGTGGAAAAGAGCAAGAACCACAACCGAAACCACAACCAGACCCACCAGTGGGCCGACTGTTTCCTTTGTGTTCGGAAGCTTAACCTCTGCGTTTTTGCCATAGCCCGCGAAGGCATAAATTATGGAAGCCGCTAGAATAAGGGTTTCAAGCTTGTCCTCCATAAAAGGCAGACCAATGTCTCTGCCCACATAAGATCCCAAAGCAAGTGTTGCCACGAGAAAGAAGTAAACAGCGCCGATTACTCCGCCTCTGCTACCTTTGGCGTTCTCTACTAGAGCTATGGCCGACGCGAGAGCAACAGGAAGGCCTATCAAACTGAATGGCTTAACAAAGAGTGTCGCTGTACCTAAAATGAGAAGGATATAAGCAATGTTCGGTTTTTTAGCTAAGTATGGCCCTACAACAATCGCCAGGCCGATAAGGAGGGAATACCCTATGAAGTGTGGGAGGTAATATTGGGTGATTCCCGAGTAGCGCATGATTGCATTCGGGTAGAGTAAGCCAAGCTCTATCAGAGCTGCGAGGGCATAGAGGCCGAAGCCGGGCTTCTTTAGGGTTCCTGGCTCTTTCCATAAAGCAAAGGCCCCAACTAATATTAGGACCGTGAGAATGGCCCTTGTGTGCGGAAAATCTATCGGTTCCCCTCCGACCGCAAGAACCCGAAGGCTTAAATCAGCTACAAAGCCTATCGTCAGGTATTTTACCTCGAGTTCCTTGACGAGTGCTAGGGCAACTGGAACTGCAAGAGCAGCTATCAGATGGCTATACTCAGTGGCATCCGCAGCAAAGGAAGCCACTGCGTAGGCTGCCATTAGGACCGCTCCGACTTTTCGGCTCATTCTGCCAACAAAGATTGCCGCAATTATAAAGAGGAGTATACCAAATCCCGAGGGGAACTTCACGCCGTAGAAGAACGTTTTTTCAATGCTTGAATAAGCACCAGCAACGAAGACCCTCAGGCTCGATGCCAGTAACACTCCTGTCCCGATTCCAAGAAGAATTTTATCTCTTTCGTTTACTTTCGTTGGTACCACCTAAAACTTAATTTTGACAGAGTTGGCCTTAAAGTTTGCTATCTTCCAAGTCATGTTAATCACAATGCTTACTAGGTGTTGTCGCTAGACCACAGGTATTATAAACCCTATGCCTTTCTTTTCTCCAAGAGGTGAGATAATGAGAAAGGGCCCGGTATTTTTGGGTAAGGCTCACATTCACTGGTGCGAGAAGTGCAATGTTCCCCTGATAAGCGAGAAGTGTGATATTCACGGTGAGGGTTTCAGGGTAGATTTAACTCCGCCTGCTGATGTGAGGTTTGCCTTCGAAAAGGATATTGAGTTCATTAAGAGAGAGTTTAAAGCCCACTATGGCGTTGATGTTGGAGAAATACTAGATGGCAAGATAGTTCTTTTGAACAAAACCCCCGGTGAAGATGATGTGTATGAGATAATTGTGGACGGCTACATCTTTGGATGGCTTCGCTTTGATCCGCTTGAGCTTAAGTGGAAGCCGGGACTGAAGATTGAAGGCGCTATGGCTCTATGGAAGCGCTTTGGGAAGAAAATGAAAAAATGGGTTATCGTGGATAAAGGTGCAAAGGAACCAATAAAAAACGGTGCAAGTGTTTTGCCTGTGGGAGTTCTCGAGGCAGAAGAAAGCATTAGAATTGGAGACGACGTTATAGTGGTCTGTGAGGATGAAGTCATCGCTACAGGGATAGCTAAAAAGAATTACGAACAGCTGATTGATAAAAAAGAGCGCGGCACCGGGATAAAAACAAGGCACCAGAAAAAGGTTCAATACCGGGAAGGTAAGAAAGCAACTATAAAGGAGGTAATAAAAGCCAACAAATCGGCACTAGAGGAGAGAGTTAAAGAAGCCAGAGCGTTTATGAGAAAAACTGCTCAAAATACAAATAAGCCAATTGCCGTTGCCTTCAGCGGTGGAAAGGACAGTTTGGCTGTTTTGGGTCTGGCCCTTGAGGAGTTCGATGATTTTGCTGTGTTCTTTAACAACACTGGAATAGAGTTTCCGGAAACCCTTGAATATGTAAAAGAAATCAGGCAGGAGCTTGAGAAGAAGAACATAAAATTCATCGTTGCTGATGCGGGTAATGCTTTCTGGGGTTCTCTCAGTGTTTTTTCACCTCCCGGGAGAGATTACAGGTGGTGCTGCAAGGTTACAAAGCTCGGCCCAATAACCCTTGCAATAAAGGAACACTACCCAAATGGTGTCCTGATGTTCGTCGGCCAGAGAAAGTACGAAAGCCTGCAGAGATACAAACAGCCCAGAGTGTGGAAAAATCCATGGGTGCCCAATGAAATTGGGGCTTCCCCAATATTTCACTGGAACGCCCTTGAAGTGTGGCTCTACATATTCTCCCGCAAGCTAAAATACAACCCCCTTTATGAGAACCGTCTGGATAGAATTGGGTGTTTTATGTGTCCAAGCTCTTCTCTGGCTGAAATTCAAACGCTAAAGGAGGAAAAGCCACAGTTGTGGGAAAAGTGGGAGAATGAGCTTAGGAAGTGGAAAGAACGCTTTGGAATGCCAGAAGAATGGATAACTTACGGCTTCTGGAGGTGGAGGCAGTTAACTAAAGGACAGAAGGCCATTGCAAAAGAACTTGGAGTAAAGATTCCGGAAAAACGGACATGGGAACCTATAAGATATTCGCTTGAAGAGAAAGATGGAGAGTTTATTCTCAGAATAAACACGAGAATAATCCTGAAAAGAATCAAAGAAGTAGCCCCAATATTAGGTGAAGTAAGCGAAGATAAAAACTCCATAAGAGTAGGTACTATAGTATTTACGGAGGATGGAGTCAGGACAAAGAGCAGAGAAGATGCTATAATGGCATACTACCTAATAAAGAGGGCATATGAGTGTGTTGGGTGTGGGGTTTGTGTCGGAAAGTGTCCAGAAAATGCTTTAAGAATAAACCCCCATACAAAAAAGATAGAGGTTGATTCAGCGAAATGTATTCACTGCGAGGAGTGTATGGAAGTATGTCCACTGTTAAAAATAAAAAACCCTCAAGAAGGAAGTCAGCTTTAATAGCCATGTTATCTCTCCTACTCGTGCTGTCTAACTTTGTAATTTCCCAGGAGTACGAATATGATTTAGATAGCTACTCCCTTTACTTTGATATTCTGGAGGACTATAGGGTTAAAGAGACCATTGAGCTTGTTCTGTTTCCAAACGTTCCCCTTTCCCATTACACTTTCTACTCTGAGTACCCAATTGAAAACCCTGAAGCTATAATTGAAATCGACGGTAAAACTCAGATAGCTAACATAAGCGTTTCCAAAATTATGGGAGACATAAATGCCGTCTATATAGCGTTCCCTGAAGTTTCTCCCGGAAGCAGGGTGAAGATAAGGATAAGCTTTTATTCAGAGGGGATGCTGCAGGAGGTCAGCGGAAAGAAGCAGTTTTCATACTATGTGAAATTTAGCCAGCCGGTGGGATATTTTTACGCGAGACTCTACGTTCCTAAGGGTTATGCAATTTTATCCCCTATAGTTCCTTCCCCGGATAAAGTCGAAAGCACGGGGAATGCTCTCATTTTGGAATGGAAAAAGACAGACGTTAGAGCTGAGGAGGAGTTTTATTTTATAGTGGGATTCTCAGGAGAAGTGGAGAATCAGTTCCCGCTGGTGACATTTCTCGCAACAGTGCTTATAGCGTTTGTAGGTGGCTTTTTTGCCGGGACCCTTTATAGGGGGAAAGAAAAGGGCGCAATCGACCTGCGTTCAGATGAAGAAAAGGTTCTTGAACTGCTTAGGGAAGGACCACTCTACCAAAGCGACCTTGTAAAGCGGCTTGGCTTTTCAAAAGCAAAAGTCAGCTTGCTGTTAAAGGACATGGAGAAAAAAGGCCTAATCGAAAGGGTTAAAGAGGGAAGAACGTATCTGGTCAGATTAAAAGAAAGCTGAGCTAATCTTTATAAAGGAAAATCATCCAAAGCTGGAAGGTGAGGAAAATGGAAGAGTATTTTGTATGTCCTGAATGTGGAAGCGAGGAAGTTGAGGTTATATCAGAGAGAGGGAGAGAAGTAAAGCTAAGATGCAGTGAGTGCGGTCATGTATGGCAGATCACACTGAGCAAGATCATTAAGGTGCCTATAATAGTCAGCAAACATGAAAGAAGCTTCAAGAGATTTGCGGAGCTTCCCGAGGACGAGGAAATAAAGGTAGGGGATATAGTTGAGATTGAGGATGATGAAGTTAGGATTACTGGAATCGAACTGGAAGAGAACAAACGGGTTGAAAAAGCCCTAATAAAGGACGTCAAGACGCTCTGGGGCGAAAGCTTGACCTATCCAAAGGTGATTGGAGTTTCAATTTACCTTCCTAAGGGTATTACACAGTCATTCAAGGTCAAAGTTGACAGGGATGAAGAGTTTGCTGTCGGAGAAGTCCTTGAAGTTGGAGGCTACACCTTCAAAATAGAGAAAATAAAAACGGAAGATAAAATGCTAAAGCATGGAAAAGCTAAAGCAGACAAAATAGTTAGAATCATGGGGAGGCCCCTAAGGGCAAGGGCGAGCAGAAGCCTTGAAATTTACAGAGGGTATACAAGGGAGAATAATCCATAAACTTAAAATCCCTCTTTTACAATTTTTGTACGTGAAGGTTATGGAAGAGGATGAGCTGTATAGAAAATGGATGAGACTTGTTGAGAACCTTGAAAGGGAAGGAATAATCAAGAGTGAAAAAGTAAAGAGGGCGTTTCTTCGAGTGCCGAGATATAAGTTTGTCCCCGAGCGTTATAAGGCGTACGCTCACGTTGATGAGCCCCTTCCAATTCCAGCAGGTCAAACAATAAGTGCTCCCCACATGGTCGCTATAATGCTGGAGCTTGCCGGGCTGGAGGAGGGAATGAACGTCCTTGAAGTGGGAACCGGAAGCGGGTGGAATGCCGCTTTGATCTATGAGCTCGTTAAAAGGGATGTCTATACAATCGAGAGAATTCCTGAGCTTGCAGAGTTTGCCAGAAGAAACCTTGAGAGGGCGGGCTACAAAGATAAGGTGCACGTAATCGTTGGCGATGGAACTAAGGGATTTCCACCAAAAGCACCCTATGACAGAATAATCGTTACAGCAGGGGCTCCCAAAGTTCCCGAGCCTCTGATAGAACAGCTCAAAGTTGGGGGCAAACTTTTAATCCCTGTAGGAAGTTACCACCTGTGGCAAGAGCTCCTTGAGGTTATAAAGATAAGCGAAGACAACAGGGTAAAGATAAAAAACCATGGCGGCGTGGCATTCGTGCCCCTAATCGGAGAATACGGATGGAGGGAATGAGATGTACCTCATAGCGTTTGATTTAGAAGGAACCTTGGTAAAATCCAAATCAAGCTGGGTTGAGCTTCACAAAAAGTTTGGTACGTGGGACAAAGGGAGAGAATACGCCGAGAGATTCTTTGCCGGGGAGTTTGACTACGCAACATGGGCAAGGTTGGACGCTTCTCTCTGGAAGGGGAGAACGAAAGAGGAGATTATGGAATGGGCAAATTCAGTTGAGTATTTTGAAGGTGTGGAAGAGCTTTTTCAATTCTTGAGAGAGAGGAACTTTAAAATTGCAATAATCAGCGGCGGCCTTAAATGCCTTGCTGAGAGAATAGGGAGAGAGCTTAAGGCCGATTTTGTGTATGCAAACGAGCTTGTCTTTGATGAGAAAGGTAGAGTAACGGGAGAAGTCCTTCCATGGGTGGACTTCAGAAACAAAGGAGATATATTGCTCGAGCTTAAAGAAAAGCTCAGGCCGAAGCTGACCATAGCTGTGGGTGATGGGCACAACGATATAGCCATGTTCAAAGTTGCGGATGTGAGCATAGCAATTAACCCCCACGAGGGCGTTGAAGGGGATTACCTCGCAAGAGACCTATATGAAGTGATGGAGATCATCGAGAAAATTCTGAAAGAAAAAGGGTAGGTCAGAGAAGGGCGTGTTCATCATAATCAGCAAAGCAAAAGTTCATCATCCCTTTTCTGTGTTTAGTTGTGCCAAGGTATTTTTAAAATTTAAAGCCCGATGCTTTTTAGCACAAGCCACCAGAATAAGTCGCCGTAAAACACTGATATCAAGAAGCCCAAAAATAAAGCCGGTGCAAAGGGCATTGCGTTTCTGACAAGAAACTCATTCTCCAGTGCTCCTTCATTCACAAGAGCTTTGAGGGTTTCTAGATCCTCTTTTTTGAGACCTTCAGCCGTTGGCGAGGCGATTAGTTTGTCGTATTCAACTCTCAGCGCATTTAGGTCGAGAGTCCTTAAAGCCCGAACAAGCTTGTCAAAGGAACTTTCCCTGTCTCTGTAGATTTTGCCGTCCTTTTCATATATCCACTCGCCGAGGATGTCCCATTCTTTGAGTTCGTCAACAGTAACTCTTTTTGTCAATACTTCCTCTCTTAAAACCTTCACAAGGGAGAAGAACACTTTAAAGGCATAAAATGTTGCGGCAAGTTTCAAATAGCTGTAAATGATTTCTGGAGTCTCAAAAGCACCGTAGGCAAAAAGCAGTATCCCAACAACATCTCCGACCTTTTGCAGTTTTGCTAAGATAGCTATCGTTATTGCCCATATCAAAACCCCAAAGTGGAGAGGAAGGGCTTCCCCAACAATTCCGAGAACAACAAAAGCCGCGGATACCCAGAGGGCGACTTCAAAGGGTTTGGGCCATTTATCGAGGAAAACCTCTTTCAACCGGGTGGTTCTTCTCCTTACCACTAACACTGCGAGGGAGTAGAAGAAGATAAATGGAAACACCGCAAGTATGCTGTTAAATAGGAGTGTTATGCTGTGCAAGGGATATCTAGCCGCATACGGGGGGACTATCTTCGCATAACTTGATGCATATGGGAAGAGAGCCGAGTAACCCATTAAGATAACAACATCTCCACTTGCCCAGCCTCCCATGAGATAGAGCAAATAACCCAACAAAAATCCGATGGCGAGTCCTATTAATCCGGAGAATGCGTGGAAAACGTCATGCTTTATGGCAATCCCATAGTAGAGATAATAAAGAATTCCAATCCCGGCAATTGGAAACACATGTTTGTCCTCTATAAAGCCGGTTTTGATATCGGTGTAAGAGGTTAGAATTCCCATTATAACCCCGAGAGCTATCAAAAGGAACTCCATCTGATCACCTCACAGGGTTTCGAGAATCTTGTCCTTTATGGTGTCAATATATCCAGTTACTGATGAATTTATTGCCTGAACACTCGTGAGAACAACCCTTATGGTTACCATAACCAGTATCAAAACAGCGGCCAGTATAAACAAATACTCAAGTGCACTTTGAGCTCTTCGCATTTTCTCACACCACATATGTTTGGTCTTCAGATGATTTAAACGTTTTCATTTTGTGCAACCTTTTTAAAGTATTCGTCCCACAAAGTAAGGGAGCCATGAAAGTGTACAGATTATATGTTAGGGATGAATATCTTGAGATGATAAAAAGCGGGAAAAAGACCATAGAGGTTAGAGCGGCATATCCACAGCTGAAAGACATCAAGCCCAAGGATAAAATTTTATTTAACAACGAAGTTCCTGCAGAGGTCATCTCGGTCAAAAAATATGAGACTTTTAGGCAGGTTTTGAGAGAGGAATCGATAGAGAGGATTTTTCCAGATAAGCCCAGCTTTGAACAGGCTGTAAAGAGGTTTCACAATATGTATCCAAAATGGAAGGAGAACCGCTATGGGGTAATTGCCATAAAATTCCGCCTCCTGAAACCAAGGAGGGAATAAAATGCGGAATCTAAAGTTCGATGGGAGATACAAGGACTTGCTCCTCAGCGGGAAGAAAAACGCCACGGTGAGGGTAGGCAAAGTTAACTTAAAGCCTGGGGATGAAGTTCTTATCCATGCGGGAGGTTATGTTCTTGGAAAGGCCAAAATAAAGAGAGTTGAACGAAAAAAGGTTTCCGAGCTTACTGATGAAGATGCCATTAAAGATGGGTTCAACAATAAAGAAGAGCTTTTGGAGGCTCTTAAAGAACATTACAGGAACTTAACCCCGGATACAGAGGTAACGGTTGTTGAATTCGAGTTCACAAAGCTGCTGGATAAGCCTATATTGTCAGCAGATTTTCCCTATGAGGGCAACAATCCAATCGAGATAGCGGAGCTTGCACTGAAACACCTGAAAGATTTAAGTTTTGAGGAAATTGCGCTGTTGAAGCTATTCCTGCAGTCAGGCAGTCTTAGGAAAGCGGCATACAAGCTTGGAGGGCTCAACAAAAGATATAAAATCAGAGAAGTGTTGAGGAAAGCTTATGAAGAACTCAAAGAAATGGGTATTATGGAGCCGAAATTATGAATTAATTTGGCTTTAGGGCCGGAAAGGTTCCTTTCTTGCTGAATATTTTACTGGATATATCTTAAACTTCTCACTTCCAATTAGATGATGCAGCTCTCTCTTGAACTCCTCCAACTCTTTGCCCTCTTCAAATCTTAAAACTGCTATGAAATCGTATTCTCCGTACAGCCAGTGACCTTTTATTGGAAGTTTTTCCAATACTTCCTCTCTAACTCCCCACATCAGCAGCACAGCCTCGAGTACAATCACCTCCTTCGATTACATTCCCTCACTTTATAAATACATTTTCCAAGATTTTACGTTTAAATGACAAAATCAGGCAAAAATATTTTCATTTAGTTGTCTTTTCTCTAACTATATTTCACGCTTGTTAGATATTTAATCCTTTCACAATAAAGGATTTTTAAGACGAGAGACCATTTTTGTATTGGTGATAAGTAATGATAAAGGCGGTGTTTTTTGATTTCGTTGGTACGCTGCTCAGCAAGGAACATGAAGATATTACCCACCAGAATGTAATAAAAGAAGTTTTGAGAGAGGTTAAAGCGGAGAACGTTGACCCAAAGGAGGTATGGAAAGAATACGAAGCTCTTACAAGTGAAAGATTTAAGGAATTTGCAGGGAAACCCTACAAACCAATTAAGTTGCTTGAGGAAGAAATTATGCAGGAGCTTGCTAAGAAATACAATTTTGAGGTCTCTCCCAAGTTCTGGGAAATTCACCTTAAAATGCATCAAAAGTATGGGAAACTCTACGATGAAGCCCTCGAAACTCTAAAAACCTTAAGAGCCAATGGATATCATGTAGGACTCATCACGGATTCTGACAATGACTATCTCAAAGCCCAACTAGAAGCCTTGGGTATTTTAGAACTCTTTGACAGCATAACAACAAGTGAGGAGGCAGGTTTCTACAAACCCCACCCACGGATATTTGAGTTAGCTCTGGAAAAGGCAAATGTTAAAGGGGAAGAGGCAATATACGTTGGTGATAATCCTCTCAAAGACTGTGTCGGTGCTAGACAGGTTGATATGATTAGCATCCTGCTGGATAAAAAAGGAAACAAAAAAGAGCTGTGGGGAGAATGCGAATTTGTTATAAGCGACCTTAGGGAGGTAATAGTAATAGCGGAGGAGCTAAACGGTCAGTAACGGCAGGGCTCTTCACAGTTCCGCTAGCGAAATTTTCATCATCCCGTTTTAGCGTTTTTATTTCAGCTTAATCTTTTCTTTGCTTCCCACAACCTTTGAAATGCCGTTATCCATGCTAAAACTGCAACGGCATAAACACCAACATCAACCCTATTGAGTAGGGCCGTCACAATTATTATGAGGAGCCTCTCTGCCCTCTCAGCTATCCCCACTGCCAGTGTGCCACTTCCAGCAAGTTCTGCCCTACATCGCTCGTAGCTGACTAAATACGAGCCTATGAGCGCAATAACTGCAATCTCCCACTTTACCAGTCCCCCATATGCAATTCCAAACAGTACTGCCCCATCGCTTATCCTGTCGAAGGTCGAGTCCAAAAAGGCTCCAAACCTGCTTGTCTTTCCTGTAATCCTCGCCAAAGTTCCGTCGAGGGCATCTACAAGTGATCCAAAGAGCAGTATTAATGCGGCAATCCTCTGAGCGCCTTGAGCAAAGAAATATGCCCCTAACAGAGATATCAGCAGTCCAACAAATGTAAGCTGGTTTGGAGTAATGCCCATTCTGACCAAGGGCTTTACTATGGCTTCTAAGTACCCCTTAACGTTTGAACGGTATCTATTCAACATCTTTCTGTTCCTCCAAGGAGATTACTTTTTTCCCTTTTTCTTGCGGGATTATCTTAACCTTCGCGTTTTTGAATTCCTTTTTAAGTCCTTTTCCTTCGAGGAGTCTGTCTAGAAACACAGCTAGCGCTGCAACTTCACTGTGTGGCTGATTCCCTACGGCCACGTTGTAGTGAGCAATCTCATACACTTCCCTTGGAACTTTTTCCGCCCCAACGACGATCAAAATGTCTTCCTTGTCTAATGCTCTCCTTATTTCTGGGATAGCTTCATCTATGGGTATTCCATACATGGTCAAGTGGACTATTTTTCCTTTCCACTCTCTCAGAACCTGCCTCCAGTGAGGGTTGAACTCAATCTCAAACGGCCCTCCCCAGCGTTCTACAACATCCGAAACGCTCTCGTACACATGCTCATCCTTTTCAGCTGCTATTATAATCCTATCAGCCCCAAAAGCCCTCGCAGTTAGGGCTACATGGGTTGTTATTCTTTTGTCCCTTTCCGGCCTGTGTCCCAATCTGAGCACTACTATCATTTGTACACCTCCACCAGGATATCCCAGTACTTCCTAAAGTCTTCTGGCCATGGTTTGTCCTTATAAAATTTGTAGAGTGCATCAACGTTTGTTGCGAGACTCTTTGGATCGGCTTTCTGAAAGACCATGTTTAGCTCTGCTTCGGGAGCGGAAGCAAATAGGAACAGGGCAAAAATACGCTCATTCTGGTTCATATTGATTAGCACTATGGATAATTTTGGCCTTACTGGGGGATCAAGTCTTTCTGAAACGACTTTCTTTAGAGATTCTTCTATATTGGCGAGGTACTCGGGGCTTACATCCAAGTGCTCATGTCCTTTTTCCTCTTCCGGTACGTGGGCAACAAGATTGTATGCCTCATTTGTCATCATCTGGTAAATCCTGGGAAAATGTGGGGTTGCTATGTATTCTTCCCTCGGACCAAAGAAGCCTCTTTTGAAGTCCACAACGTGCCATTTTCCTGCGGAATAAAACTCTGCGATTGCATTTTCCGTGCAGTCTTCTCCGTTGTAAAATGTTACAACTCTAGCCGGGATATTCAGGGATCTTAAGATTCCTGTGAAAAGAAGTGTGCCCTCTTCGTAGCTTATCTTATTCTGGGGAAGTATATTAGAGGGGTTTGTGGTCGTTGTGATGTCCCCAAAGGTGTATCTGCTTTTAATCATATCATAAACTGCCTTCGCAGCTTCAATCTCTGAGGTGGCGTTTTTCACAAGTGAAAGAGACTCATTTTTTAATAGTTCTCGGTTTATCTTAGATGTAGAATTAAATTTCTCTTTCCAAAATCCGTCAACAAGATAAGGCAACTGAATCCAATAGTATTCTTCTTCATATGCCAGTCTCAAGGTTTCATTATCGTAGCTCCACGGCTTCCAGATTATTTTAATGAACTTGTTTTTGAGCTCTCTCTTTTCTTCTCCGTTTTCAATATAGAGTATGGAAATCGCCATATATCCCTCTTCTGGCATGTAGGGGGCTTTGATCACATAAATCAGTCCATGTTCTTCTCCGGGAAGGATATTTGTGGGAACATCTGGCTCCCTAACAATTTCCATGCCTTCTAACAGTTTTATTGAGATTTCTCTAAGTGTTATAGGGCCACTACCAGTATTTTTCAGCTGTATATCAACTCCAAACTCATTTCCCCCTTCGACTTTTTCTGGTGAAACAACGTTCACACTTAATGATCCAAATGAAGGTATCTCGCTTTCTTTTTCCACGACGTTTATTATCAATTCTTTATAGAATCCGCCCCATGTTCTCTGAAGCTCATCTACAATCTCTACAGAAGCTTTAAGCATATATCTGCCGGGGTTTGATGGGGCCTGAACTATCCATATAAGCTCTACAATCTCGCCGACTTTAAGGGGTTCTTGCAGAGAAGGTGTCTGAAGTATCTTGAATTCCGGATTGCTAAGATACAAGTTAACTCCCGTTATTGCTACTTTTCCCGTGTTGTTAACTTTGACTATTATATGAAAGATATCCCCTTCCTTAACAGCATTCTTGTCAATATTAATTTCAACCTTTGCGGGTTCCTTAACTAGACAGCCAGAAGAGAAAATCAGGAAAATGAGTATAAGTGGAATGAACTTTGAATACCTCATGCTTTCCCCCAAAGTTCTTTTAAAGATAAACCTTAATAATTTTTAGGTGGTGCCAGTGATAACTCTAACTACAGATTTCGGCATTAAAGGGCCCTACGTGGGAGAAATGAAAGGTGCCATTTTGACAATAAATCCGGAAGCAAAAATAGTTGACATTACTCACTCGATAACACGTCACAGCATTGTTGAGGGCTCTTTTGTTATGGAGCAGGTTGTAAAATATTTCCCCCCAAACACTATCCACGTAGGGGTTATTGATCCAGGGGTAGGCACCGAGAGGAGAGCAATCATAATAGAAGGCACCCAATTTTTAGTGCTCCCTGACAACGGCTTAGCAACGCTTCCCCTCAAGTGGATACAGCCAAAAGCGGCATACGCAATAGACCTCAAAAAAATGGAAAATATCATAGGGAGAAAGATAAGTTCGACTTTTCATGGAAGAGATGTATTCGGGCCCGCAGGCGCGCTGCTTAGCTTGGGTTATGAGCCTTCAAGGCTTGGAGATGAGATTGATCTTGAGACAATCGCCAGACTTGATCTGGAACCGAAGAAAGAGGGAGATTCCTGGCTTTTGAAGGTTATCTACATCGATGACTTTGGGAACGTCATCTTAAACATCGAAAACTATGGGAAGCCGAAATATGTGGAGATTTTGGGCAGAAAGATTCCCTATTTGGATACTTACGGTAAGGTAAAGCCCGGAGAACTTCTCTCTCTCCCGGGAAGTCATGATTATCTTGAGATAGCGGTTAATCAGGGCTCAGCGGCAGAGTTTCTGGGATTGAAAGTTGGGGATGAAGTTAAGGTAAAGCTGATTTATGAGGAGGGGTAAACGATGAGGGGTCTCTTTGTTGGTAGATTTCAGCCGGTACATAACGGGCATTTAAAAGCTCTTGAATATGTTTTTGAGCAGGTTGATGAGGTTATAATCGGCATCGGGAGTGCTCAGGTTAGCCATACTTTAAAAAACCCATTCACAACAAGCGAAAGAATGGAGATGCTAATAAGAGCTCTGGATGAGAAGGGAATTCCAAGGGGAAAATACTTCCTCGTTGCCTTGCCGGATATAAACTTCAACTCCATCTGGGCTCCTTATGTTGAAGCAATGGTGCCAAAGTTTGACATTGTCTTTACGGGTAATTCACTTGTTGCACAGCTTTTTAAGGAGAGGGGATACAAAGTGGTAGTTCAGCCGATGTTCAGAAAGGACATTCTTTCCGCTACGGAGATAAGGAGAAGAATGATAGAAGGAGAACCCTGGGAGGACCTCGTCCCAAAGAGTGTGGCGGAATACATTAAAGAGATCAAAGGAGTTGAGAGAATAAGAATGCTGGCGACAGACTTGGAGAAGAACGAGAAGGAGCTTCAGGCACCGATAAGGATTCCTGAGTTCTGATTCCTCATTTATTCACTTCTAGCCAGAAACTGAAGAGCTGATGGGAGAGTTTGGTCTTGTGAAGGGCTTTGGCATCTTGGGATTTCACTCCAGTGCATGGAAAAAGATGAAAAACCCTACATTTAAATTTTGTGGAGGCATTTCACGTATATCAGTGCTTCCTCGCCCCACTTGGGGTACGGATCTATCAGAGCAATCCTCACAAAACCTCTCTTTTCGTAAAACCTCCTCGTCTCGTCATAGGGTTTGTAAGAGAGGTCTCCAGAGGTCTTAACTACCAGAACCTCAAAGCCCCTCCGCGCTGCAAGCTCTTCGATGGAGTTCAGAAGCCGAGAGCCTATCCCTCTACCTCTCAGCTCTCTCTTCACGGCCATCCAGATGATTTCGATGGCCTTATCGTTGAGCGGTTTAACCGTTATAAAGCCTGCAACTTCTCCGTCTTCGACCGCTATGAAGGTCTCCTCCTTCTTCAAGTCCCTCTCAATTCCCCTTTTCCCGTTCTCGTTAAACCACTCGGGTAGGTTTTTTGCTATCTCAAGGCAGGCAAACCTCTCTTCTTCACTTTTGAGTTGCTTAATTATCATTCCAGCCATCTCTCCAGAGAAGTTTTTTCTGAACACTAGGACGTTTGGCTCCTCAGTCTCGTGAGGAAAACCCAAGCCTTTTAAGGTCTGGTAGGGGAGGTTTAACCCCTCTAGGAATTATTACTCTGAATTCGTTTTTCCTTCTCTTCAGCGATCAGGTCTGACCCCACGGATTATCGGTTCCATTTTCATCACATCAAGAAGGACTCATCCGGATATTTATACCTTTGCCCTCCTTGAAGTCCAACACAACCGCACAATCATCCCCACGGTATCGTAACGCTGCTGTTGATGCCCCCGCGCAGATAGACAACTATCCCGCTTGCTTCTGCCTTGGGCACTATCCGCAGGACGGGAGCCCGCCCCAACACTGGAAGGTAAGCAGTTGTTTCTTCCCCCCAGGGGAGAGACGTTGAGGTTGCTCTCTTCTCTTTGGAGCACGTAAACTTCAGGTACAGTTTACCGTCCAGAAGGGAGCACCCGGAGAGTTCCAGGCTGGAGACCTCGGGGATCTTTAGAAAGACGCTCCCGTTTTCCACCCTCATGAGGACACCATCTCTCTCGCTCCAGCCTTCTACCGGAAGCGAACTCTCATTGAGAACCCGGTATTCGACGAGACCGCTACATTGGTCGCCCCAGAGGATATCATCCGGTTCTTTTTGGGGCTTATTGCGTTCATAGTGGGCATAATAGGTGGTTCCGACTAATATCAATGCAAAAACAAGGAGATACAGAGGTAAGGCTTTCTTGGTCATACGGCCTCACCTCCAGAAGGGCCCAAAACCAACACACTAAGCAACAGGACACTTAATAATTCCCGTCGCACTGGCATCGCCTGGGAGCTTTTTCGTAATATTGTGTGCGTTCAGATTATTTAAAGGCTTCTACCTTGTAGGCGTAAAAATGTCTAGAAAAGCCTTCCCCGAAAGTCCCTCCCAGAGGAAGTCGTGGTGGTCCTCACTCTTTATTGAACTTGGTCTGGAAAGGACTTATTTTGAAAAAGAAAGAGCTTAAACCATCTTTTTCCTGAACACGAGGACGTTGGGTTCATTGGTCTCGTCCCAGAGGAAAAGGCTAAGCTTCTTCAGGTCAGGAACGACGGGTTTCACGTCACTTGGGAGCATTATCTCAAACACCTCATTACCCTTTTCTTTGGCAACCCATGTCATGGCCGGTAGCATCGTCCTCATGTTCTCTAGCCCAGTTGAAAGGGGCGTGAAGGTCACTCCATCCTTTGTGGCGAGAAACTTTAAACCGGCGGTTTCGTAGGCCTCACCCTTTCTCCTGAGCCACTTCAAGGCTTCTTCTCCACTGTGCACGAACTTCCACCCCAGAGGGATTATCTCAAGGGCTAGGTCTCCAATCTCAAGCTCTGCTGGTGAGGGTTCCTTAGGCTGGAAGGTATCAACTTTCGCACCGAGGTCAAAGAACTTTGCTATCACCGAGAATCCGTCCTTTTTCGCCATCGCTATGCTCTCGCGGTTGAGGAAGTAAGTCGCAAACTCTAGAGCTTCAATTTTTCCCTCTTCGGCGAGCCTCTTCCCGAGGTTGACCATGAAATTGTGAATTAACCTTCCGTAGCCCTTTCCCCTGTAATCGGGGTGAACCCTGAGTCCCTCCATCCACCCGACCTTTTCCGGGAGAAGGGTTAGCTTTGCGGTTCCGATTACCTTTCCTCCAACCTCAAGGACGTAGAAGTTGTCGCCAAGCCACTCGTCGAAGACGTCGGCGAGATAATCCTCTCCACCCCATGTGAGCCTTGCTATCTCCTCGATGAAGGGTTTATCCTCAGGTTTGGCTTTGCGGATTATCGGTTCCATCGTTTTCGCCTCTAAAAACTTTCTCACTAAGGTTTTTATACCCTTCCATCAGATGTCCATCGTAACCGTTAAATATTTATAGTATTGGATTTAAGATTTTTTGCCATGGGAAGCTCACTAAAACAACTCCTCCGGTTATTGAGTTATCTGCGAGAACATAAATTACACTTTGTCATTGGCTTAGTCCTGGTTCTTTTCATGTCATACACCAATGGTATAATCCCGGTTCTAATAAGAGAGGCCATAGACAAAGGCGTAACCACCGGCGAGTATAGGGTTGCCATTCGCTACGCTCTCCTTGTTCTCTTGGTTGCTATCCTAAACGGGGCCTTCAGCTTCAGCGGGAGATACCTTTTGGTTAAAGCCGCCCAGCACGCCGTCTACCACCTCCGAATGGACGCCTTCAGGGCAATTCAGCGGCACAGGATGGAGTTTTTCGACAAGACCTACTCCGGTCAGCTCATAAGCAGGATAACCAACGACACCGAGAGGATAACGCGCTTTTTATCGTTCCGCGTGAGGATGTTCGTCTATTCCGTCTTCCTCATCATAGTCTCGCTCTACTACATGGTCCGCATGAACCGGACCCTCACCGGTGTTGCCCTCCTCACGATAGCCCTCGTTGTCGCTTTAAACACCACCTACGCGAAGAAAGTGAGACCTATATATGACGAAGTGAGGCACCAGACGGGAGTTATAGCCTCGGTCTCGACGGGTAGCATAGCGGGGGTCAAGACAATAAAGGCCCTATCTGCGGAGGAAGAAATCCAGGAGAAGTTCCAGAAGGAGAACGAGAAACTATACGAGCTCAACGTCAAGGCCACCAAAATAACTGCCCTCTACGGTAACGCACCATTTCTCGTGATGGGAATGGCCATGAGCGTCATGCTCTACTACGGAGGAAAGGCAATAATGAGCCAGAACCTGACCGTTGGTGAACTCACTGCCTTTCTAACGTACATGCTCACTATGACGTGGCCCCTAAGAGCCCTAGGCTTCACCATAGGGGACATCCAGAGGAGTCTTGCCGCTGCTTCAAGGCTCTTTGAGGTTATCGACTCTGCCCCCGAACATATCGACCCGCCTGATGCTGTGGAGCTCACCAAACCGCGCGGGGAGATAGAGTTCAGGGACGTTTACCTCACCTACCACACCGGGAAGACCGTCCTAAAGGGGCTGAACCTGAAAATTCAGCCGGGCGAGAAAGTACTCGTAACCGGCCCGCCCGGAAGTGGGAAGAGCACTCTTATGAAGCTCATAGCGCGCTTCTACGAGCCGGAAAAGGGAGAAGTCCTGATTGACGGTGTGGACGTGAGGAAGATAAAGACGTCCTGCCTGAGGAAAATAGTCGCCTATGTCCCGCAGGAGCCCTTCATCTTCAACAGGAGCATAAGGGAGAACATAGCGCTGGCGAAGCCCGACGCGAGCCTTGAGGAGATCATCAGAGCTGCCAAAATAGCGAAAATCCACGACTTCATTTCATCGCTTCCAGATGGCTACGACACCGTTGTCGGCGAGAAGGGCGTAACCCTCTCCGGCGGCCAGAGGCAGAGGATAGCTCTGGCGAGGGCGCTGCTCCTTGAGCCTAAGATAATCCTCCTCGACGATCCAGTATCAAACCTCGATGCAAAGACCGCGGAGAGCCTGATCGAAGACCTTAAGGACATCCTTCAGGGCAAAACTGCCCTTATTGTCTCCCAGCGCCTTTCAATGACAAGGCTCGTAGATAGGGTAATCGTCATGGTCGATGGCAGGGTCGTTGAGGATGGAAAGCCGGAGGAGCTGGCAGAGAAAGGCGGGCTCTTCAGCGAGATGCTCGGCAGGGGTGGGTGGAATGGCCAGTGAAGTGCAAAAGTCATCACTTTCACTTCTGAAAAGGTTCATAGGCGAGGCCCTGTCCCATAAAAGGACTCTTGCGATAGTCGGTGTGAGCATAGTGGGTTCCGCCCTGGCCACCCTAGCGCCGCCATACATCCTGAGGATAGCGATAGACCGCTACATCCTTGCAGGCAATTATTCCGGCTTTCTGGTTGTGGCCCTTCTCTACCTTGCCTCCCTCGTGGCCCAGTGGTTCTTCGCGACGCTCCAGACTTTCTACATTGAAGTCTTCGGCCAGAAAGTCCTCCGAGACCTGAGGGCAAGGCTCCACGAGAAGGTGCTCCTCTCAAGCTTGGATTTCTTCAAGGACAAATCGACCGGAGACCTCGTTTCGAGGATAGTAAACGACACCGGAATAGTGAACGACGTCCTTGTATCGGGCCTCCTCGGCAGCCTCGGGAGTCTGCTCAGCCTCATAGGCATAATCATCGCCATGCTCCTCCTCGACGTAAAGCTGACCCTCGTAACCCTCACGAGCGTCCCGCTGATGGTCATCGTCGCCTACTACTTCGGCGGGAAGATGAGGAGGGCCTACAGGGAGACAAGACAGAAGATAGCGAGAATTTCAAGCGTCGTTGAGGAGAGCGTTGCGGGAATTGAGACCATCAGAGCCTTCGGAAGAGAGGGCGACGTCGAGAGAGAGTTCTCGAAGGTCTCAAGGGAGACCATAAAGGCCTATTTGAGGGTGGCCGTGTACATGGGCCTCTTCTGGCCGCTCATGAACATAGCCAGCCTGCTCTCGGTCATAGTCGTCATAGCCTACGGAGGTTATTTAGCCTATCAGGGCGCGGTTAGCGTCGGTGTTGTCGTTGCCTTCATCCAGTATGCCCAGCGCTTCCGCGGGCCGATAAACGAGGTCATAGGCCTCTACGACAGCCTGCAGTCGGCTTTGGCTGCGCTGGAGAGGATATACGAGGTGCTTGATGACGAGAACGTCGAGGACTACTCCGGAAAAGAAGTGGAGAGGCTGAAGGGCGAGATCAAGTTCGAAGACGTCTGGTTTGAGTACGAGAGTGGGATACCGGTTCTTAAGGGGATAAACCTCCACATACCTCCAGCCACAAAGGTGGCCGTTGTCGGGAAGACCGGAGCCGGAAAGACCACGATGGCGAACCTGATAATGCGCTTCTACGACCCGACGAGAGGCAGAGTGCTCTACGACGGGATTGACGGAAGGGAGATAAGCCGGAAGAGCCTTAGAAGGAGAATAGGCTACGTCCCGCAGGAGACCTACCTCTTCCCGGGGACGATAATGGAGAACATCCTCATGGCGAACCCCGAGGCGAGCGAGGAGGACGTGATAAAGGTCTGCAAGCAGCTTGGGGTTCACGATTTCATAGAGAGGCTCCCGCAGGGCTACCACACCTCCGCAGGAGAGGCCGGAAAGCTGCTCTCCGTTGGGGAAAGGCAGCTCATATCGCTCGCGAGGGCACTCCTCAAGGATCCCGACATAGTCATCCTCGATGAGGCACTCTCAAGCGTTGACCCGAAGACCGAAAGGCTGGTGCAGGATGCCATGCTCAGGCTGATGGAGGGCAGGACGAGCATCATAATAGCGCACCGCCTCGGGATAACGCGCTTCGCAGATAAAGTCGTCGTGGTTGACGACGGAAAAATAGTGGAGGAGGGGCATCCAGAGGCTCTACTAGAGAAGAAAGGGCACTTCCACAGGCTATATGTCTCACAGATGGGAGAGACATGAGTTTTTTACTTTCTTCTTGGGATCCACAGTAGAAATACTCCCGCTATTATAAATGCTATAAGACTCGCGCCATAGGGCAGTGTTGCATGGACGTTAGCCAGAAAACCAGCCATGAATGGTGTTATGAGTCCAAGAACCTTCCGATAGCTCGAGAGGGCAGCGTGAAATTCGCTTGTTCTCTCCTTAGGGATGAGCTTGAACATCCATGCTCTATATTCCATTTTTACCCAGTTATCAAAGACCCTCGCGAGATAGTCCTCACCTTCCCAGGTTAACTTTGCAATCTCCTCGATGAAGGGCTTGTCCTCAGCTCTTGCTTCGCGGATGATGGGTTTCATGATATCACCAAGATTTATCCAGGCATTATTGCATTTATGCCTTTGCTTTCTGAGGTACTCACCTAAATGATACAGAGATGTGACAACAGCCGGAGACTCCCCCATGATGAAAATTTGGGACTCACACATTAGTTTGGGAGTCACTCTGCCTCGATGAGCACCGAACACTCCCCATTTCCCATGCTGTACACTCTGCCTCCCCATCTTCTACTCCCATCAGTATAAACAACCTTTACCCATCCTCGCTTAAGCCCTTCTTGGTGTTCCGCTATAATATCTGATCTAATGATCCTAACTCCCTCACTACCCTTGGGAGATAAGAAAATGGTAAGAGTATTATTTTCAAATTTTAGCTCTCTGAATATGTATCCTTCCGGAATCTTGATCTTCGCAATCTCGGTCAAGTTGTAGGGGCTCACAATGTAGTGCATTCCCTTGATATTGCCCCCTTTGTCGAAACTCATGACGTAATCTCTGCAGGTTGGATACAAAGGTGTTCCATCAATATCAACCACAACGGTTGCGTTCTCAAGGTCGAGGTTGCAGAGAAAGCACCAAATTTTGAACTTTTCGAAGTGCCCTTTGATGCCCTCAGAGCCCTTGAGGATGTGGAACTTCAGAGTTATTTGATCATCTTTTACGTAGTAGCCATCAGCCTCGAGTTCTCCAGGATAATAGACGGTCACATAAATCTCGGCCATTTTCATTGCTCGGGAAAATACAAAAGCTCCAATGAATAACAAAAAGAAAAAAACAGCCATTGTAGTACGCTTAACCATTGTATGCAACCTCCATATTTCCCAGCTCACGGAATATTCCGTCAATTTCACTGAAGCCAGTAATTGTCGTTCCTCCCACACCACCAAAGGAAACTCCGACGATCTTTGTTGCGGTGGTGTAATACCCTAGTTCCCATTAGATCGTTAGGGTTATAAGTACTTAAGTTTTTTGGTTGATTGGTGGTTGTATTGAGTTTTCAGAGGGAAATCCTGATCATAAAATCCGAAATCTACCCGATAATCAGCAAACACTACCCGAAAAACACTCACAGGGAAATAATCAGCCTCTACGACCTAATAACCTTCGCAATACTAGCACACTTGCACTTTAACGGAGTTTACAAGCACGCTTACAGAGTCCTAATCGAAGAAATGAAGCTGTTCCCCAAAATCAGGTACAACAAACTAAC
>NZ_WHIZ01000012.1:0-37857 GCF_009372125.1 Thermococcus sp. 101 C5 | reverse complement strand
TTCTCAAAAACATAATCAAGGAGTAAATTTACAATATCAGAATAAAGGGAGAAGAGGTCTTCTAACCCTTCAGGTTCAGTCTTGAGCTTGAACTTTGCCGTAAGCTTAATCGTCTCGGAGGGCATTCTTTACCGCCTCGACAAGGCGTTTTTTCTTGTGAGAACGGGCACCATAGAGTTTTCCAGCAAAGGAAGTAACAATTGCTAACAAGTCCTCAACAAGTTCCTTTTCCGGTGTCTTCTCTTCATCATCAAAGATTACTTCAATCTCAACCCCGTGTGAGTTGAAATACTGCTCAAGGTATTTGAATCCAAAGCGGGTGAGCCTGTCCTTGTAAGTTATCACGACTTTTGTTATTTCCCCGCTTTCAATGAGTTTGAAGAGCTGTTTTAACCCCTTCCTGTTCTCGTTCAGTCCTGAGGAAATGTCTGTTATGATTTTTGCAACTTGGTAGCCTTTTGATGCGCAGTAGTTCTTGAGGTATTCGACCTGTCTTTCAAGGTCTTCTTTCTGGTCTCTGCTTGATACTCTGGCGTAAATTACAACCTTGTCGGGGATTTTGCCTTCGAGGAGTCTTTTAATCTCGCTTTCTGGAATTCTGTATTCTTTTCCGACCCTGTATGCTTTAATCTCGCCGGCTTTGATTTTTCTGAGGAGTGTCGGCTTGCTGATGCCAAGGAGTTGCGCCGCTTTCCCTGTCCGATAAAGCCTCATCCAGCTCACACCCAAAGAGATTATGAGACAAAAATATTTAAAATTTACGCTTTTAACCATTTAAAGAACAGCCCAAGTGAAAAAATCTCTTCATCTGGAGCATTCAAAAGGGCCTCAACTGAGTATTTTATAGCACTGGCGTAGCTGCCCTCCTCCATAAAGGCTTCGACCAAACCAAAACAGGCTTTAAAATAAATCCATGGATGGGAGTCTTCTGAGAAATGCATAACTTCTTCGAATTTCCTTTTTGCAACTTCAATTTTTCGCTCATTTAATGCCCCTTGCGCCTCCTTCAGGAGAGATACAATAAATCCTTCCTCTGCCATGCTCATGCCTCTCTTAGACTCTTTTTAAATGCTTCTTCAAATTCTCTCCAAATTTCATCCCAGTCTTTTTCTACCTGCCATTTTCGTTTAAATGAGTTCAAGAGGACTCTAAGGTCTCTCTCCAGGTAGTACTTGGCATCTGGAAAAGCCGTTGTTACGTATTGAGGCCAGTCTATTATTAGTATGTCTCCGTCATTCCTAAGGACTATGTTGTAAAGACTCATGTCGGAGTGAATTATCCCAAATTCGACTATCTTCTTATACTCCTCCAGAACTTTATCCAGTATCTCCGATGCTTCTTCTTTTGTCAAATCCGTGTCTGCAAGCTCTACAAGTTCGACCCCTTCTATAAACTCCATAACAATCGCATGTCTGTTCCAGGCAATAGGTTTGGGAACTTTGGCTATTGGGCTCAAGAGCTGAAGGGCTTCGTACTCCCTTTGGGCAACGAGTCTTGAAACGTAGAGCCACGAGATGTGCCTTTTGTTAACAAAATCTGGCCGGTAGAGCTTTATCCTTGTGAAGCTCGTTCTTCCTATCCGATTAAATTTAACGGCCACTTTTTCTTCATTGGGGGTTATTCCAACATAAACGTCCGCTTCTTTCCCTACCCCGATCTGTGTCTGGCTTATTGCCTTGATTATCCCCTTTTGGGCGAATGTTCTTATTGCCAGAGCATCGTATCCATGTATAGTGAGCTGATAACCTATATACCCCATATCGCTTCTCCTTCTCACGAGTCCCCAGTTATCGAGCTTCCCCAGACGATAAGAAGCCGTCTCAATGTCCACTCTGGAAAATTTTGCCACTACCTCAAGGGGTACCCACTCGTAATGGCGCATATTAAGCTCTACCCCTCTGAGTACCCTGAAATCCAAATCCTTCAGCTTTGGATAGATTTCAAGTGCAAGAAGTTTGCTCACCATGGCTCTCAATCAGCCCTACATCATCTCCTTTTTATATTTAACTCTTCGATAATTTTTTAAACGTTCAGCCTCTCACCTCAAAATATGCAGAGAAAACTTCTCTTACTGCTCTCTCTTGGGTGGATATTTAATTATGCTCACAGAATGGCTATTCCTCCCCTTATTCCACTAATCAAAGAAGAGTTAGCCATAACAAACGCTCAGGCTGGGCTTCTAATGACATCCCTTCTCCTTCCATACGCTTTAATCCAAGTCCCGGCCGGTTATTTTGGAGACAGGCTCGGAAGAAAAAAGCTCGTAGTTATCAGCATCGTTGGGTATTCATTAGCAAGTTCCTTGATTATCTTTGCCCGCCAATACTGGCATCTTATTGGGATTAGGGCCCTTTACGGGATTTTTGCGGGCTTATATTATGCTCCGGCGACGGCTCTTATAAGTGAGATTTACAAGGAGAAAAAGGGTTCTGCATTGGGCGTTTTTATGGTTGGGCCTCCAATAGGAAGTGCCATTGCTCCAGCAATTGTTGTTCCAATAGCCTTAGCCTTGGAGTGGAGGTATTCATTTTTAGTTCTCTCGCTTATGAGTTTAACAGTTGGACTAGCGCTTATGCTGATAATCAAGGGAGAAGTAAGACGGGTTGAAAAACCGAAGTTCGCTATACCCAAGAACGTGTTTGGGCTCAGCATTATGAACTTCATAGTCTTGGCTGCCTTTTTTGGGATACTAACCTTCCTTCCAGACTTCTTTGTAAACAAAGGTAGAAGTGTAGAAGAAGCTTCTCTTTACTTTTCGCTTCTTTCAATAGTGGGGGTGTTTGGCTCTATTGCTGGAGGGAACGTGTATGATAGGGTTGGGAAAACCAGCCTCTTCTTTGTTCTTATGTTCAATGCCTTGTTGTCTTTCCTGTTGGTAAAAACCGCTTATCCCGTATTGGTTTTGTTATTGGGGTTGTTTTTCTACTCCGTTGGTCCGATAGTTACCGCCTATACAAGTGAGCATGCGAGTGAGGAGAATCTTGGGACAGTTATGGGTTTTGTGAATATGATGGGCTTTTTTGGAGCGACTGCTGGCCCATATTTCATTGGAATTTTAATAGATAGGATGGGTTATGAAGTGGCGTTTTATTCAATTTCTGGGATGTACCTTTTGAGTTTATTGATATTGGTGCAGGAGCAAAGATCAGAAAATAAAAAGAGAAATTAAAGCATCTGTCCAAAGCTCTCGAAAGACTCTGACGAAATCCTCTCCCTCGCTATCTTCTCCGCAGTCCTCCTTCTGACCCTATCCTCGACTTCCTCTGGCTTTCCGAAGAATATCGCCTCCGCCGGGCACATCTCCTTACAGGCCGGCTCCATGCCAAGCTCACGCCTGTCTGCACACATGTCGCACTTTGTAATGGCTCTCACTTCCACGTTGAAGCTTGGGACACCAAACGGACACACAGCAAGGCACATGAAACATCCAATGCACCTCTGGGGATCCACTATTACAGCGCCATCGTGGTCCCTTGAGATTGCACCAACGGGACATATCTCCATACACGGAGCCTTTTCACAGTGGCGGCAGTTTATTGGGATTGGAAGGCCGCTCATGGTGTAATAGATTTTTATGTTTGGTTTCCCATGGTGAAGGAACTCACAGACTCCTTGGCACGTCTCACACCCGATACAGAGGCTGTAGTCAACGTGGAGTATCCTCCTCATTTTCTCACCTCCATAAGCCAGTGGTGCATGCTTTCAGCCGCCAAAAGACCGTCCAAAACGGCTCTTCCTACCTTTGAGGGGCCAGTAACAACATCACCGGCGGCGAAAACTCCCTCTATGCTTGTCATGTGCCGTGAGTCCACTAGTATCCTGCCCTTATTGTCAATGGCAATCTCTGCTCCCTTGGGTGGGGTTGGGCTCTGACCAACGGCAAAGATTACGTAGTCAACGTCTATCTGGAAGTTCGAGCCCTCAATTGGTATGGGCCTCCTCCTTCCAGTCTCGTCAGGCTCGCTCAGTTTGCACTTTTGGAGTTCAATGGCCCTGACTTTGCCGTTCTCTCCTATTATGCGGACCGGAACGGTCAGCTCAAGCCACTTAACACCCCTCTTCTGGAGGAGGTTAATCTCGTATGCTCCGGCAGGGGCTTCTTTTATTGTCCTCCTGTAGCTCATGTAGACCTTTTCTGCACCAAGGAGCAGGCTTTCCATTGCCGCATCAACGGCCGTGTGACCTGCTCCAATAACCATCACTCTCTTCCCTTCTACTGGAACGACTTCATCCCAGCTCAGGTGGCCGAGCTTGGCGCTTTTTATCCTGAACAGATATCCAAGTGCTGGGTAAACTCCTTCTAGCTCAACTCCTTCTATGTTTGGAATTGAGGATTTCCATGTTCCTGTTGCGATTAAAACTGCATCATAGTTCTGGACGAGCTCGTCAAAGTTCACGACGTTCTTGACGAAATCGTCTCCCTCTTCTTCCCCTTCCTCAAAGCTTACCTTGGTGTTCGGGTAAAATTTGACTTCGAACACGTTTTCGAGCTCTTTATATCCTTCCCTGACGCGGTAGATTGGAATTCTAAACTCGGGGATTCCAAAGAGCATTAATCCTCCAGGTTCTGGAAGTTTATCGTAAACATGAACTTCGTGGCCGTGGCAGACCAAGTAGCCCGCGGCACTGAGGCCTGCCGGCCCTGCGCCGATTATTGCTACTTTTTTGCCAGTGGGGTTTGGTTTTTCTCTACACAAGAATGCAAATCTCATTCCGTTCATTCTACCACCTCCTTAATCAGCATCTTGTCAAGGTTTTTGAGCGTTGGAAGGGCTCCTTTCATCTCCAATAACTTCGAAAGATGGGGTGAGAGGAAGTCCTCGGGGTCATACAAAACACGAAAGTCGTCCATATCCCCAAACACTTCAGGATGGAGGGTGTCGATTGAGTCCGAAAGCCACAGCATTACATCGTAACCCTTCTCAGCAAGGGGTTCGAAAATGCTTTCAGCTGCATCGGCCAGCAGTTCGACCTTGTCTCCCTCCTTGAGTATTACCAGCAGGGTATCCCTTACTTGGGCAACCGCAAGTAGATTGTCTCCGTAGTGCCTTTTCAGGAGTTCAAGGGGCATTTCACTTCCCTCCTAGGACATTTATGGCTGCCTGTATGTATCCCTCAACGTCGAGGGCCTGTACTGTAGCAGGGTCAATTACTTTTTCGATTATCAGCGGCGAGAGGATTCCAATCGCAAGGCACAGCACGGCGAGCAACAGTAGCACTGCCACCATGCTCTTGGGTTCTTTCACCTCGGTGTTGTTCTCTGTCTTCTTGATCCAGAGCCAGTAGAGCATCTTCATGTAGCTCACGAGGGCAAAGACGCTTGAGAGCACAAGGACAACTACCAGGGCCACGCTCTTCTCCAGGTAGGCATAGTAGAGCACGAGCTTGCTGAAGAACACGTTGGTCGGTGGAAGGCCGACGAGGGATATCGTCGCTATGGCGAGGCTTACCGTGGTGAGGGGCATCTTCTTGCCGAGTCCAGCGAGATCTTGGAGTTTTCTGCTTCCAGCTTCGTGGATGAAGACGCCAACGGCAAGGAAGAGGAGCGCCTTACCCAGTGAGTGGTTGAGCATGTGGAAGACCACCGCCTTGGTTCCGAGTTCAGTCCTCAGGCCAACCGCCATTGCGAGGTATCCCATGTGGAGGATTGTTGAGTAGGCGACGATCCTCTTGACGTCGTCGTGTGCGGTCATTGCTAAGGAAGCCAGCAGTGCCGATACCGCACCAAGTCCTATCAGCACCGTCGAAACAACTCTCACAGCGTTTTCGAATTCTGAAATTCCCGTGAACAGCCATATGAACCTTGCCAAACCGTAAATTCCTGCATTAACTACAAGGCCACTCAAGACTGCCGATATCGGGGACGGTGCTGAGGAGTGTGCCCCCGGAAGCCAGAAGTGATTGGGCATGATTGCCGACTTTATGGTGAATGCCCGCGTTATGAGTGCCATTGCGAGGGCGAACACCGTCAGGAGGTTGCCAGCGGCCTCTGACACCGGGAACGGGTAGCCCCTTGCCTTCGCTGCAAGATCTGCAAAATTCACCGTGCCGAAGCCGTAGTAGAGCACGCCAAGCGCTAGGAAATAGAAGGTCGTTCCGATGGAGCTTATGATGGCGTACCTAACACCGGAGTATGCTGGGTAGCCTTCCTCCGTGTAGAACATCACAAGCCCATAGGCAGCGACTGCGGTGACCTCGAGCATTACGAAGAGGTTGAACGCGTCCCCAGTGAGGAATATTCCTAGGAGTCCCGCCTCAAGCCCGAGGTAGAGTGTGTAGTACCACTCGACGCCGGTCTCGTGCTCAAGGTACCTGATCGAGTAGAACGTTATTATGAACATGAGGAACGACGTCGTGAGGGCGAGCAGTGCCCCGAACTTGTCTACCTCATATATTATGCCTATCGGGGTCTTCCACCCACCGAAGGTGTAGATCAGCGGCTTTTCTGAGGAGTACGCTGCCCTGAAGACGTCAAGGCTCAGCACGAACGTTAGCCCCGTGACTATCATGGCGTAGGCGTTGACGAACTTCTTGTTGCCCTTAAGTAGCTGGGATAATACGGGGAGCGCGAATGCAAACGCCATTGGAATCGTGGGGAGTATCAGTGCGTCCATCTGGATCACCCCTCAAAAATCCTCTTTGCATGTTTTTCGAACTCCTCAAGGATTTCTTTCCTGGCCTCGTCCGGGTCTCTCGTCTTCACGTCTATCCAGTTGACGTAAGCGTATTTCTCGTCCATGTACACCGTTACGGTGCCTGGGGTGTTCGTTATTGAGTTGGCGACCAGAAACCTAGCGTACTCGTCCTTCACGGTAATGGGAACCTTAATGATGCCCGGGTTCGTATCGCCGAAGATTATGCGCTTTATGACATCCAAGTGGGCCCTGAGCTCGATTACCGTAATGTACTTGATGAAGTAGACCACCATGGCGACCCATCTTGCCGGGTTGAGGGCTTTCTTGGGGTTTTTCACTAGGTATCTGCCGAAGAGCAGGCCTGCGACGAGAGCTGTTATTACCCCCGTTACAATGTCGTATGGAGTGGCCGAGCCCGTTATTATGATGTACAGTATGAACGCGAGCAACATCACCGGCAGGAACCTCATTCCTCCCACCTCGCGAGCTTTCTAACGTCCACAGTGCCGTACTTCCTCTGGATGTGGATTGCGCCATAGGCCATGAGCACGGTTATTGCAAGCCCGATGACTATTGCGGTAATGGTGAGGGCCTGCGGAAGTGGATCCACTGCCCCCTTGACGAGCTCCTCAACGCCCTTCTGTGAGTAGTCAGTAAGCACTGGTGGGAGGGGTCTCTCGACGGCGCGGTAGCCAAGCAGTATGACCGCCACGTTGATGATGTCGGAGAATATGCCCAGGCAGATTATCTTCTTCACTAGGTTTGGTCTCACCGCTATGCCGTACAGCGAGATTATGATGATCGCGACTATGCTGCTCACTATCAACGCAAGGGCAAACGTCATGCTTCGCTCCCTCCTTCTGGGTTTGAAAGAAGTAAGAATATTATCGTGAACCCTGCTCCGACTGCTAAGAACTCCGCCATGTTGAAGAGGGACAGACTTCCGCTAACAAGCATTCCGTAGAGCTCCTTCGGGTACACCGGCAGGTTTTGCATGAAGTATCCCCCCACAAGGAGGGGGTAGAACGCAACGATGGCTATTGTGAGGAGGCCTATCGTTCTTATGACGAGGGCCCTCTCCTTGGTAAGCCCTGCTTTCTCAAGTGCCTTCTTAGAGAATGCAACTATTACCAGCAGGGGCACCACAGCGAGCATTGAACCGCCCTGGAAACCACCTCCGGGTGTTATGTGGCCGTGGAATGCGGTTGTGGCAGCTGCTACGAACGTGATTAAGCCAACTATCTTCACTCCTGTTTTTGTGATGTCAGTGAAGCCGTAGGGGTGGAAGCTCACGTTGGGCATGTTCCTAAAGATTGATACCGCACCGATTATTGCCATGAACAGGACGGCGGTCTCAAAGTATGTGTCAAGCCCTCTGTAATCCCAGAGGATCGCGGTCACAACTTCAGGTGAACCGGCAGAGTACTCCCCGAAGTAGCTGTTTCTAAGGTAAAACTCGCCAAGTGCGTTTAGCTCCGTCTTGGGGACCAGGTGTGGGGAGAGGTAGTATGCCCCCGCTATGACCGCCAGCATGATGAGGGAGAGTGTGATGAACTTCCTCACTTCAGACCACCTCGTGTCTCGTCGTTTTGCTTACCACGAACACCATAAGGCCGGTGGAGAGTCCCACAGCTATCGCAACGTACGCGAGGATTACGTCGGGGGCCATCAGAACATACAGCGTCAGCAGTATGAGTCCCCCGAAGACGCCAGAATAAGCGATGGCCTTCAGCAGGTCTGTCTCTGTGACTATGAGGTAGCTGAGGGCCACTGCGCACAAGAGGAAAATTGCCGCCAGCTCAAACATCTTTCTCCCCCCTGAACTCATCAAGCTCCATCTCCACTATCTTGGCTTTGCTCGCGGCGTATGCAAGTGCATGGCTTCCCACGGGGGTCGTGACCAGGACAAGGAGCGCCGCAAGTACCGAGATTCCGACAACGGGCCACAGGCCCTGCTCCGCTGCTATAAACGCAACTCCGAGGAGCGGGTAGAACTTTCCTCCGACGGTGCCCACGGTCGCGGCGTGCAGTCTAAGGTAGAACGTGTTAAACCTGTGCATTCCTATCGCACCGAGGAGGTCACAGACTGCTCCTATAGCGAGGAGTATAAGCCCGATGACTGTGAGTATCAAGTTCCCACCTCCTCTCTCGTGAGGTACTTGGCTGCGAACACGTCTAGGATAAACGCCCAGAGCACCAGGAATAGTGCCCCGACTGCCAGGAACGAGTTCTTGTAGTAGATTGACAGGAGCAACGCTATCAGCGCGACATCGAGGGACACACAGTCCGCGGCGAGGATTGAGTCTACCACGGTTGGTCCCCTGAACAGTCTGATGAAATAGAGCACACCTGAGAGCCCGTAAACCGCAAACAGCACGTAAATTGCCGTCTCAATCATCTAAAGACCCTCCTCACGGCTATGAGACCCTTTTCTATCTCGGGAAGCAGTCTGGCTATCGTCTCCTTATCCTCCTCCGGGTAGGCATCTATATCTGTCACACCCTTTTCGACCAGCTTTGCACTCCTCTCGCTAACCTCTCCGACGATTTCCTCGGTTGAAAAGTTGGACTCGAAGTGATCGAGCACCCGTGCGACGTCATTTTTGAACTCTAAATACTCTCCTTTTCTGACCAAGTATGTCTTCATACGTCCTCACCACCTCTAGGTAGTACTCATAGAGCTTATCCAGCCCGTACCTGAGCCGGCTGTCCTTTTCTTTGAGTTTCTCTTCTTCGACAAGCCTCTTGAGGGCTTCCGGCGTCTCTGCAGCGTCCACGAGATCCATGAACCTCTCAAGGAGCCTGTAGCCGTCGAAGTAGCCGAGCTCCTTCCTGATCCTCGCCTTGAGGATTACCTCAACCCATGCCTTGAACTGGGTACGCGGGAGGGTGAACTCTTCCTCTGTGTAGTGGCGCGGGGAGAGCTTCCTCTCGGCAACCCCGAGCAGGAGTGCAAGCCCGTAGAGTATCTCCTCCGGCCTTGGTGGGCACCCCGGAATATACACGTCCACAGGTAGGAACTCAGAAGTTCCTCCTGCCCTCGGGTACTCCAGTCCGAGCCTTTCGGACTCCCGCCTCACGGCGTAACTGTTGTAGAAGATTCCGCCGCTACAGGCACAGGTGCCTATGGCGATGACTATCCTCGGCTTGGGGGGCATTGCCTCGTAGGCCCTCTTAGCGGAGTAGTATGACTGCCTCGTTAGAGGTCCGGTGACCAGTAAGGCGTGAGCGTGTCTAGGAGTTGAGACGAGCTTGACACCAAGCCTTTCGACGTCGTAGTAGGGGGTGAGGACGTCGAGTATCTCTATGTCGCACCCGTTGCACGCCCCGGTGTTGAGGTGAAAGACCCAAACGGATCTGAGCTTCATTCTCTCATCTCCTCCTCGAACTTTGTGGCGTTAACAACCGTTAGGAGCCTTTTACATTTCCTGCAGAGCGGGAGCTTCTCTCTCACCCTGTCGAACTCAACGATGCCTGGGGGTATCATTGAGAGGACTTTCTGGAGCTGTCTCTCGGTGTAGTCGGTGTACTTTCCACAGCCCCTGCACTTTGCGAGCCTCAGCTCTATTACCTCCACGTGAGAGCTTCTGTCGTCGCTCGCCGCTTCGAACTCCTGCGTTAGTCTTATAGCCCCGGTTGGACAGACCTCCTCACACCTCGCGCACCTTATGCACCTGCCGATGTCGAGTACTATCTTTCTCGTCCCCTTCTCGTAGTCGTCTATCTTGATCAGCGCGTCAGGGGGACATGCGTTCACACATGCGCCGCATCCCACGCACAGGCGGGGGTCTATCTCCGGGATTCCCCTGTACTCAGGCGGAGCCTGCTCCGGCTCGAAGGGATAGTACTTTGTCACGGGCATGTCCCTATCCCTCCGCCCAGTGAGATTACCTTTGTCTTTCCTGACTTCACGTCAACGACCTGAACCCTCTCGGTACATGAGTAGCAGGGGTCTATCGAGGCTACTATCAGCGGAGCATCGGCTATTGTGTAGCCCCTCAGCATGTCCGGAACCGCCTGGAGGTTGTTGTACGTCGGCGCCTTCACCCTCCACCTATAGATTCTGTTAACCTCTCCGGTCATTACGTAGTGGGTATTCTCGCCTCTTGGGGCTTCAACGGCTGATATGCCCTCCTTCCAGCTTGGGATTTCGTTGAACTCCGCCATCACGGGTCCGCCTGGAATAGTGTCAATGGCCTGTTCCAGCAAGGAGATGCTCTCCTTCACTTCGTCAATCCTCACGAGTGCCCTTGCCAGAACGTCTCCGTCCTTGTAGACGGGGACGTCAAAGCTCAGCTCATCGTATGCCGCGTACGGGAGGCCCTTTCTCGTGTCGTAGTCAATTCCAGAAGCCCTCGCCAGTGGGCCAGCGGTGTCCCACTCCCTTGCTTTCTCCTTCGGGAGCACACCGATGCCCTCACATCTCTTTACGAAGCTCTTCGTTGATACGAGCATGTCAACGAGCTCGTCGAACTCTCTCTTCAGGTTCTTAAGCGTCTCAAGAATCAGGGACTTCCTGTAGTCCAGGAGGTCTCTCCTGACTCCGCCAACGAGAACAAGGCCGTACGTCTTCCTGTTGCCGGTGAGCCTCTCGGCGAGCTCCATGACCTGCTCCCTAATCTCCCACGAGCGCATAAATGCTGTATCAAAGCCGGTTAAATGAGCCGCAACGCCCAGCCAGAGGAGGTGGGAGTGCAGCCTCTCAATCTCAAGGAGTATCGTTCTGATGTACCTCGCCCTGTCCGGCACTTCAATTCCGGCCGCCTCCTCGACGGCCTGGGCGTACGCTACGGAGTGAGCGAATCCGCATATACCGCATATCCTCTCCGCGATGAATACTATCTGGTTGTAGTTTAGCCTTCCCCTTGCGAGCTTTTCTATGCCCCTGTGGGAGTAGAAGCCGCGATAGTCCACGTCAACGATTTCCTCACCCTTCACAAAGAGCCTGAAGTGCGCCGGCTCGTCCAGCGCGACGTGGTACGGCCCCATCGGGTGCACCGTAGAATCTTCGGGCGGCTCCCTGTAGGGGTAGCTCTTCGTTCCGGCTGGGGAGTGGCAGTACTGGAAGTCCTCCCTCAACGGGTAAACTCCTTCTGGCCAGTCGTCAGGGAGTACCAGCCTTCTTGGGTCTGGAAGCCCCTCCGCCTTAAGGCCCAGCAAGTCCTGAACTTCCCTCTCGAACCATATTGCTCCCTTGTGAAAAGCTCCCACGCTGGGGAAGTAGGGTTCATCTTCGGGGACGTAGAGCCTTATCCCAATGACTTCGTTGTCCTTCCAGTCAAGGAACCAGTAGGTCACACTGAAGGCCTCTTCGGTGTTCCTCTCATCCATTCCGACCATTGTGAAGAGTCTTGTGTTCGGCCTGCTGAGGATGTAGTTGATTATGTTGGGAAAGTCCTCTCTCCTCACCATCAGCGTGTAAAGTACTTTGTTCTTTGCGATGACCTTTTTCTCAAGCGTCGAGCCAAATTTTTCTTCAAACTCTCTTATCATAGTCTCACCATCCTAGCCACGCGATTATCATGATTATCACACCGATAATGATGCCCTTGACTCCCTGTTTCGTTGCCTGGTCGAGCCTGTGGCGGGCGTTCAGGGACTCGTAGGTCACCATCAGCAGGTAAGTGAGCAGGAATACCAGTAGCTGGAGGGCAAATGCGGCGGCGCCTTTTGCCACAGGAAGGGCCACGAAAGACGCGAACAGCCATATCATCGCGAACCTCTTTATTTGGAGTGCCCACTTGAACAGACCGAGAAGCCTGCCGCTGTACTCTGTGAGGGGACCTTCTAGGATTTCCGTCTCAGCTTCGGCAATGTCATAGGGTATGAACCCCGACTCCACGTAGGTAACGTAGAGGAGCAGCAGGTAGGCTCCGATGATTGAGGGGCTCAGGGAGATTGAGCGGGCAATCTCAGTTATGCTTAGCGAGCCAGTCTTGAGGGCGAATATGCCTATCGTAATCGCGAAGAGAGGCTTGAATACCAGCGAGAGCGTTAACTCCCTGTTAGCTCCCGCGTGGGAGTACGAATTGTCCACGCTCAGGGCTCCAAATACCAAAGCCGCGGAAAACAGGGTGAAGACGTATATGAACGCTATCAAGTCCCCTCCGAAGTTTATTATCGCGTCTGACCCGTAGGGCAGCATGAGGGCCATGCAGAGTGCGCTCGCGAGTGCGACGTAGGGAGCCAGTCTAAATGCGAGCGAGGACGTGGGGAGTATTGAGTCCATTGAGAGGAGCGTGATTATGTCGTACCACGTCTGGAGGATTGAGGGCCCTACCCTGTTCTGTATCATCGCCTTCACTTTTCTCGCAACGCCATCCAGCAGTGGTGGTAAAAATGGAGCAATGATTGCCCCGATGATCTCCATATCAGATCACCCCCACTAGTACGGCCATCGTCAGGATTATCGTAAACAGCACCAGGAACGTCACCGCGAGCAGAGCGTTCAGGTTCTTGGACAGCTCCCTTATCACGTAGGAAGTCCCTGCCATCAGTCGGATTACCGGCATGAACACCATCTCGTCGAGGTATCCCATGTCTCTAGAGGAGTACCACCTTTCGAAGGCTGAGAGCTTCTTCTCAATCTTCCTGCCGATGATACCGAGTTTCTCGCCCCACCTTGATACCGGGGCGAACATGTGCTCGGGCCTCTGCTCAAACTTCTCAGCCGGCTCGCCCGTAGTCCATGGAGTGTCCAGATTCTTCTTTGTAGGCAAGGCTATTGCCACTGCGAGTATGATAGAGAGCAGCACCCCTGCAAAGAGCAGTACGTTAAAGGTCGCTCCACCGAGCGAAATCAGCCATGGGTTTCCGACCTCGACGTCTAACAGCCCGGCTATCACGCCGGGGAATATTCCCGCGGCCACACACAGGAAAGCCAGAATGGATTCCCCCGCGAGCATGAGCGGGGCTGCCTCGTGGGCCTCAACGTTGGGTTCTCCCCCGAAGATACGGTATATCTTGATGTATGCTGCTAGAGTTAGTGCGCTTGCAAACAGGCTTACAACTCCTCCCCCGACCAGCAGGGGGTCTTTTGACAGGAACGTCGCCTGGTATATCAGCCACTTGCTTATGAAGCCATTTAACGGCGGAACCCCGGACACCGAGAGGATTCCCACGACCATCATTGCCGCGGTGAATGGCATTTTCTTTCCAAGGCCCCTCAGCTCAAGGTCTTTTCTACCAGTTGCGTGGAGCACGTTGCCCGAAAGCATGAAGAGTAAGTTCTTAAAGACAAGATGGTTGAAGGCGTGGAGCAGTAATGCAAGGAACGCGATTTTCTTAAGGGTCCCGTCCAGCATTATATAGGCTCCGAGCGCCAGGAACAGATAGCCCATGTTGTCCACACTCGAATATGCCATGAGCCTCTTTATGTCCTTCTGAACAAGGGCCATTATCGCTCCAACCGCTATTGTGAGGACTGCAAGCACGACCATCGTCCTAGCGATTGCCTCACTTCCCGGGAACAGCTCGATGACCCTTATCATGCCGTAGATGGCCATCTTCAGCATCGTACCACTCAGGAGTGCGGACACGTTGCTTGGAGCGACAGGGTGTGCCTCCGGGAGCCAGAAGTGTATGGGGAATATGCCCGCCTTTGACATGAAGCCGATGAGGAAGGCCCAAATTACCCAGGTCGGCACGTAGGCCCCCTGCAAGGCGGAGAAGCTGAGTGTTTCGAAATTACTGTAGATGGCACCTATGGCCAGCAGGAGCGGTGCCGTGTTGAAGGCGTGCATTGCGACGAAGTAGATGAGGCTAGCTCTCTTGGTCTCGGGGCTGTCGTAGTATGTGACTATCAGGATGTAAGAGGCTATTGTCATGAGCTCCCAGAATATTATGAACCCGAGGAAGTCCCTGCTGATCACTATGAGCGCCATTGAGAGTATGAAAGCTGGATAAGCGGCGAGGTTCAGGTGCCTCGGCTCCATGTACTCAGTGGTGTAGATCGAGACAGCGAAACCCGAGATTCCCACGAGTATGCAGAAGAACCTTGACAGGGTGTCGGTCATGAAGGTGAACTCAAGCCCAAAGATGGAGTAAGTAACATTGATGCCGTTGAAGGCCTCGACTATCAGGGTCAATGAGGCCAAGGCTGACAGCAACCCCACTGCCTTTACCTGTTCTCGCCTGAGAAGTCCTATTATGATCGCGATGGTGAACAGGACTGCGAACAGCATTCACATCACCCCCAGGGCGAAGTACCCAATGTATGCCGAGACCAGGGAGAGGAGTATCAGCCCGGTCAGTGCGCCCTTTACGATGCCATCAACTTTCTTCCCCTCTCCATCGCTGAATACCATCATGTTGATGCTCCTGAGACCGACCGCCAGCAGTATGACTGAGTCCACTAGGATCAGGGTCAGCAGCAGTGCTCCAAGCGGGGAGCTGTACATCGGGCCGGCGTTGAGGAAGAGGTAGAGCTTGCTGAAGAAAATGCCAAACGGCGGCAGTCCCGCGAGCCCGAGGAGCCCTATAGCCCAGCCGTATGCAAGTATTGGGGTCTCCTTGAGACCCCTTATCTTCGTCATGTCCAGGGTGCCGTAGTAGTATGTGAAGGCTCCCGCGGTGAGGAACGCGAGGCCCTTGAGGTAGGCGTGGTTCATGAGCTGGAACAGCGCGATTTTAATCCCAACGGGGTGGCCGAGGACTGCAGTTGCAACTCCGGCATACATGATGGCACACTCTGCTATCGTTGAGTAGGCGAGCAGCCTCTTGGCATCGGTCTGCTTGGGATACGCGAGGATTGCTATCACTAGCGTCAGGGAGAGGATTGCCACCATCGGGTAGAACGCCTCTCTGGGCGGGTTCATGAACTGGACGACCCTTACCAGCAGGTAAACACCCATCTCGACCATCGCCGCTCCGTGAAGGAACGCTGACGCCGGTGTTGGGGCTACCATAGCATCAGGAATCCATGAGTAAAACGGGAACTGGGCGCTCTTTGTAAAGGCCGCAATCATGAGGCAGATGAACAGAATCAGCTTCTCGTTCCCGGGCAGGTCGCCGAGGAACTTCAAGCCAAGGTCGCCATACTTGAACCCGAAGGCCACAGCGGTGTAGAAACCCACAACTGCACCGAAGTTCGGTATCAGGAGGGCCTTGAGGGCTGACCTTTCAGATTTTCTGCTTCCGTAGAACCCGACGACACCCCAGCACGCCAGGCTCATCAGCTCGAAGAATATCAGCATCTGCAGTACCGTTGATGAGTATATGAACGTGAGTGTTGAGCCAAGGAATATCATCATCCACCCATAGAACCTTCCCTTCTGGCCCCTGTGGGGGTGCCCGATGTTTTTATCGTCCATATACCTGACCGCGTATGTCAGGAATATTGCACCCGCAGATGAAACCACTAGGGCCGTGAACACGCTCGTAGGGTCAATTATGAAGCCGTATACTTCTCCAAACTTTTCTGAGACCAGCAGTTTAACATGAGTCGTCGAGGGGGACGAGTAGAACAGGGCTCCAGCGACTATCTGGAGGATCGTCGAGGCCCAGAGAAGGGGCAACATTACGGTGTCTGCTTTCCGGTCATCGAGGGCGAAACATACTGCACCTGCATACGCGAGGATTATTGAAAGCGTGATGAGCTCAAATATCATACGGTTCCCCCCATTATCTTTTCAACCTTCTTGGCGAGCTCTTCAACCTTGGCAAGGTTCTGTTTGACCTTTATCTGGAGTATCTCCTCCTCACTGGCGAAAATTAGAGCATCAGTTGGACACGTCGTAACACACGCCGGAAGTTTGTCCTCGTCCCTGCGGTGACTGCAGAGGTCGCACTTTACCATGATCTTCAGCTCGGGGACAAACTCTGGTGTGCCAAAGGGACATGCAACAGAACAGAACATACAGCCTATGCACTCTTGGTACTTGATGCGTACTGCACCGTCCTCATCCCTGTAGAGCGCCCTGGCAGGGCAGACCAGCATACAAGGGGCATTTTCACAGTGTCTGCAGTTAAAGGACATCATTAGTAGTTCTGATGTCTCGATGAGCGTAATGTTAGCTTTCCCGTGATGCTCCCTAGCGCAGGCAATCTCGCAGGACCTGCATCCTATGCAGTTCCTAAAGTCGATAAAGACTCTCTTCCCCATATCACTCCACCTTCTCAAGTTTGCATGAACATGCTTTCATTTGAGGCAAACCAGTTTCCTCATCAATCTTCAGGCCCATTATGCGGTTGGCACCCTCGTGCCAGGGGACCTTGATAGTACCGGGAATTACTGTCTTGGAGACTTTCACGGTCCCAATGTACTTCCCGCTCTCAGAGATGAGCTTTACCCTATCGCCGTCTTTTATTCCCCATTTCTGTGCGTCTTCCTCACTTACCAGAATGGGCAAGTCTTGCCACCTGACATTCAGTGAAGGGCTCCTTTTGGTCATTGTTCCTGTTTGGAACTGGCCCACATATCTCACCGTAATCATGACTGGAGGTTCCAAGAGGGGCATCTTATCTGATACATATACTTTCGTGGGCTGGGAACTCGGTACAGTATTCCACATAACTCCTTCAGGCGTTCTCGTTAAAGTGCGGGGGTTGGCGTTTACGTATTGCGGAACGAGAGTGCTTATCTCCCGGAGAATCTCCTCGGGGAAGTAGAAATCAAATCCTTTCAGTCCTAACGCATTTCCCAGCTCGCATAAAATCGCCCAGTCTGGCTTGGCATCCTCCGGGGGCCATTTCACCCTGGAGCTCCACTGGATTCTCCTCTCGGCGTTCGTTGTAGAACCGTCGCTCTCAAGGAACGCCGCCGCAGGGAGAACGATATCGGCAAGTTCTGTTGTCTGCGTCGGGAATATGTCTTGAGCAACGACGAATTCTGCACGTTTTAGGGCCTTTTCGGCCTCTGGAAAGCTCACTGCGATGTTTGCTCCCATAACGTAAAACGCCGAAACGTTGCACTTTTGTGCCTCTTTAATTGATTTCGGAATGTCGAGCCCAACTTCGGTTGGAAGTCCCTCATTCTTCCATGCCTCCCTAAAGAAGTATATCTCGTCGTATGTTCTGTACCCGGGCAGTAAGTCGGGCACCACGCCCATGTCCATGACTCCCTGGGAGTTGTTTTGACCAGCAAGCGGCAGGACTTTGAAGTCAACCATTGAAGCGAGCGTTATGATACTCCTGATAACATCGTAACCGTTAGAGTGCATGGCGATGCCAGAGCCCCATAAAATAATGCCTCTCCCTGCAAGACCAATTTCCCTTGCAATTTTCTCGATATCTCTCGCAGGCACCCCTGTTATTCTTTCAGCGTGCTCTGGTGTGTCTTTACTTATTATTTCTAGATCGGATGCTTTGAAATGGACACTCTTTACGTTTCTTCTTTCCATCAGCAAGTTGATAAGGGCGTTTATCAGTACAATATCGGTGCCGGGAAACGGACGGACGTGACTACTAGCAAATTTTGTGGTTTTGGTCTTTCTGGGGTCTATGACAATGATTTTAGTGCCTTTGTTCTTAGCCTTTAAAACCCTGCGGAAAATAAGCGGGGCGGTCTCTGCAAGGTTTGTTCCCCAAAGGATTATCACGTTGCTTTCTTCGATATCATCGTACGTCGCCCAGTTCCTTTCGAAGTTTGCGTCCAGTATGGCCTTCACGGATACGCCGTGGCAAAGGTGGCTGGTGTTGTCAACGTTGTTCGTTCCGATGTTCCTCGCAAGTTTCTGGAAAAGATATGCGGACTCGTTGCTGACCTTTCCACCCGCGATGAACATAAGCTTGTTGGGGTCGTCTTTCATGTAGTCCCGGATAAAAGAGGTAACTTCATTTATAGCCTCTTTCCAGCTTATCTTTACGAATTTTCCTTCCTCAACGGCTTTCAAGGGCGTTTTCAGCCTCTCTTTGCTGAGTATGTGTTCAAACATGGCATTCCCTTTTGGACAGAGCTTTCCACGATCATTTGGAACATTTATATCAGTGACGTACTCTATCATGAATGGGCGAGATAGCTCTTTCTTCACATATGCCCTGCATCCGGCCCCGCAGTATGGGCAGGTAACGATCCGCATATTTTTCCCTCCGGTATGTATACATGTACATTTATGTTCACATGACCATAAGTGTTCCTTGACCTAGATATATGTAAAGCTTTTAAGAATTTTCTAAACCTTTGGTTGGAAAGCTAAGGGTTTAGAAAGCTTTTTTATAGGCTTTGAAGTACTATGATTGGTGTTTAATGTACAAAATAAATCGACATTGTTCATAGGCTTAGAAAAGAGGGGTGATGGAGTTGAGGTACGTTAAGCTCCCGAAGGAGAATACTTATGAATTCTTAGAGCGATTAAAAGACTGGGGAATCCTCTACGCTCCCGTAAAAATCTCTGAGAAATTCTATGATTTTAGAGAGATAGAAAACGTCAAAGAAGTGGAATTTCATTACAACAGAACTATAATGCCACCAAAAAAGTTCTTCTTCCTGCCAAGGGAAAAAATGTTTGAATTTAATCTATCAAAGGTGGAGTACAAGGAAGCTATTGAAGATGTTGAGCCGTTTGTTGTTTTTGGGGTACATGCATGTGACATCTTCGGGCTTAAAATAATGGATACCATATACTTGGACGAGCTTCCAGACAAATATTACAAGGTTAGAAGGGAAAAAGGCATTATCATAGGCATTAGCTGTGTCCCGGATGAGTACTGTTTCTGTAATCTGAGGGAGACGGATTTTGCAGACGATGGCTTCGATTTATTCCTCCATGAACTTCCCGATGGCTGGCTTGTTCGTGTCGGGACCCCTACTGGTCACAGGATAGTTGATAAGAACTTACGTCTCTTTGAGGAAGTAACATCTCAGGATGTGTGCAACTTTAGAGATTTTGAAAATAAAAAGCAGCAGATGTTCAAGTACCACGAAGACTGGGCGGACTTGAGGTATCTGCTTGAGCTCGAGACAGAGCACCCGATGTGGGACGAGCAGTCCGACATATGTCTTGCATGTGGCAACTGCAACACTACCTGCCCGACTTGCAGGTGCTTTGATGTCCAAGATATTCCAAATATCGATGGAGTTACTGGGGCAAGAGTTAGGAGATGGGATTCTTGTCAGCTGGTAAGACATGGAATGGTGGCAGGTGGACACAACTTTAGGCCAACAAAGAAATCTAGATTTATGAACAGGTATATGTGCAAAAATTCATATGTTGAAAAACTTGGTCTCAGCTATTGTGTTGGATGTGGTAGGTGTTCATACTTCTGTCCTGCAGAGATAAGCTTTGTGAGGAATTTGAGAACCATTTTGGGTCTTGAAGAAAGCTCATGTCCACCGAGAATCTCGGAGGAGATTCCAAAGAGAGGATTTGCGTATGGTCCTTCTGTTGGAGGTGGTGAACAATGACCGTACCAAGACCTGTTCCTCGGAGCAATACTTTTGCAGAGGACAATCCCTACGCCTTGGAAAGGGTTAGAGTTCTCAGGGTATATCAGCTTACCGAGTTGGAAAAGCTGTTCTTATTTAGGTTTGAAGACCCAACTATTGCAGAGAACTGGACATTTAAGCCGGGTCAGTTTGTTCAGCTTACAATACCGGGAATAGGGGAAGTACCTATTAGCGTGTGTTCTTCTCCTATGAGACAGGGTTTCTTTGAACTATGTATTAGAAAAGCTGGAAGGGTAACTACTGCAGTCCACAAGCTTAAGCCTGGTGATACCGTACTCGTGAGGGGCCCATATGGAAACGGTTTTCCTGTTGACAAATGGGAAGGGATGGACTTGCTCTTAATAGCAGCTGGTCTCGGGACGGCTCCTCTAAGGAGTGTTTTCCTTTATGCGATGGACAACAGGTGGAAATACGGTAACATAACATTCATAAACACTGCCCGCTATGGGAAGGATTTACTCTTCTACAAGGAGCTTGAGGCAATGAAAGACATAGCGGAGGCTGAGAACGTTAAGATAATTCAAAGTGTCACCAGAGATCCTGATTGGCCGGGACCAAAAGGTAGGCCGCAGAACTTCATAGTCGAAGCAAATACAAACCCCAAGAACACAGCAGTAGCAATCTGCGGTCCTCCAAGGATGTACAAAGATGTTTTTGAGGCCCTTATAAACTACGGCTACAGACCAGAGAACATCTACGTGACGCTTGAGAGAATGATGAAATGTGGAATCGGTAAGTGTGGCCACTGCAACGTAGGAACAAGCACATCATGGAAATACGTCTGTAAAGATGGCCCCGTATTCACGTACTTTGACATAGTATCAACACCAGGAATGCTCGACTGAGGTGGTGAAGATGGAGAACGAAAAAGTTCGCATCGGGTTTTACGCTCTCACTTCATGTTATGGTTGCCAACTCCAGTTCGCTATGATGGACGAGATAATTCAGCTTTTGGACAAGGCAAAGATAGAATGCTGGTTCATGCTGGATAGAGATAGCAGCGAGGATAGGGAAGTGGATATAGCCTTCATAGAGGGAAGTGTTTCAACCCAAGAAGAAGTTGAACTAGTAAAGAAAATCCGAGAAAAAGCCAAGATAGTAGTTGCAGTTGGTTCATGCGCTATTCACGGTGGTGTACAGAGCTGGGAGAAAGATAAAGAGCTCAGTGAGCTCTGGAAGACAGTTTACGGAGATGCACATGTTAAATTTGAGCCCAAGATGGCAGAGCCCGTTGAAAAATACATAAAGGTTGACTATAAAATCTATGGTTGTCCGCCAGAGAAGAAGGATTTCCTCTACGCGTTGGGCACATTCTTGGTGGGCTCATGGCCCGAAGACATTGATTATCCCGTATGTGTTGAGTGCAGGCTTAGAGGGAACCCATGTATTCTTATAGAAAAGGGAGAGCCGTGCTTAGGGCCGGTGACAGTTGCCGGGTGTGATGCAAGGTGTCCCGGCTTTAACGTTGCTTGCATTGGGTGCAGAGGGGCTGTAGGATATGACGTTGCGTGGGTTGACTCTCTAGCCTTAGAGTTCAAGAAGAAAGGCCTTACGAAAGAGGAAATACTTGAGAGGATGAAGATCTTCAACGCTCACAATCCAAAGCTTGAGGAGATGGTTAACAAGATATTTGGGGAGGGAGAATGATGTATATCCCGATTACTGTTGACCACATAGCCCGTGTTGAGGGTAAGGGAGGAATAGAGATAGTTACAAGTGATGAGGGCGTAAAAGAGGTAAAGCTCAACATCATTGAGGGACCGAGGTTCTTTGAGGCTATTACACTTGACAAGAAACTTGAAGAGGCATTGGCAATCTATCCGAGAGTTTGTTCGTTCTGTTCGGCAGCTCACAAACTTACCGCTGTAGAAGCTGCTGAAAAGGCAATAGGATTCACCCCAAGACCCGAAATTCAGGATTTGAGAGACCTGCTTTACATAGGGGATATGATAGAGAGCCATGCCCTACACCTTTACCTTTTAGTCCTTCCTGACTACCTTGGCTACTCAAATCCACTGGCAATGGTGGACAAATACAGAAAAGAAATCGAATACGCAATGACGCTGAAAAACATTGGTTCAAAGATAATGGATTATCTCGGCTCAAGAGCAATTCATCAAGAAAATGCTATACTTGGAGGCTTTGGAAAGCTTCCAACAAAAGCCCAGTTTGAAGAACTTAAGAAAGAATTGAAGGAAGCGCTACCTCTGGCGGAATATACAGTGGAGCTGTTCTCAAAACTCGAACAGTACGAAGAAGTGACAGACGATGAAATGGTTCATATGGCAGTGAAGCCAAGAAATGGTGTCTATGGCATATACGGAGACTACATTAAGGTTAGCGATGGATTTGAGTTCCCGGTTGAGGATTACAAAAAGCACATAGTTGAGAAAGTTGTTGAACACAGCTTTGCAAAGCATTCCTTCTATAAAGGGAAGCCCTTCATGGTTGGTGCGATCTCAAGAATAGTTAACAACGCAGATCTTCTCTACGGCAAGGCGAAGGAACTCTACGCCCAATACAAGGACCTTCTCAGATATAACAACTGCTTTGCAAACAACTTTGCTCAGGCAATTGAGCTCGTTTACTTCATAGAGAGGGCAATTGACTTAATAGACGACACCCTTGCAAAGTGGCCAATAAAGGAGAGGGATGAGGTTGAAATAAGAGACGGCTTCGGAGTGAGCATAACCGAGGCTCCAAGAGGGTTGCTCGTCTATGCTCTTGAGGTCAAGGATGGAAAGGTTAACTATGCGGACATAATAACGCCAACGGCAATGAACCTTGCAATCATGGAGCGCCACGTTAGAATGATGGCGGAGAAGCACTGGCAGGATGATCCTGAGAAGCTCAAGCTCCTTGCAGAGATGGCTGTTAGGGCGTATGACCCATGTATTTCATGTTCTGTGCACGTGGTGAGGCTTTAATTTTTAAACTTTTCACCTTCATTTTTATTTGGTGGGAGTATGAGCACGTTGATTCTAGCTCTTGGCAACGAACTCATGAAGGATGATGGCGTGGGACTTAAGGTAGGTAGAATTTTAGCAGACAAAGGTTATAACGTTGTTGAAATTGGCACTGATATATTTAGACTTCAGCGTTATTACAACGGGGAGGAGAAGATAATAATAGTCGATGCCATACTGACTGACAAATACAAACCAGGAGAAATAGTCCATCTAAAAGGGGAGAAGGTTTTTGAAAAACTCCAGGCTGAGATAAGGAGTGCACATTTTATGGGAGCTATTGATGGACTTAAACTTCTAATGAGTCTTGATGAACGATTAGCTAAAGCAGAGATTCATTTCGTGGGGATTGTAGCTAAGGAGATTGGGCTGGGAACTGAGCTTAGTGAAGAGATTAAAAGTAATATTCCTAATATTATAAAGGTCATAGAAAATATTGTGGGATAGTCTTTGCAAAAATTTTTCACACCTTTGGAAGCTCAGAAGGGTGGAACAGTTCGAAAGCCTTTTAAATACTTTCTTTTTACCCCACTACAGCTTTAGAGTATAGAAACGTAAAGGCTGACTGAAATGGCATGGCACATCTTTATTCCAGATTCACTCCTCGAAGAGACAAATGACCCCAAAATAAGAACATACAAAGTCGGGCAGATCGGCAGGGCAGCAGCGATCTTCGGTATCGAACACATATGGATTTACAACGCGGGTGGAAAAGACGGGAAGTTCATTAAGCTCGTCCTTGAATACATGGAAACACCGCAGTATCTGCGAAAGAAGCTGATTCCCCTCACAAAAGAGCTCAAATACGTTGGTGTTTTACCACCACTAAGAACTCCGCACCACAAACTCAAAGGAAGGCCTAAGCTCGGCGAAATCAGGGAAGGCGTTGTAGTCAGAAAGGGCAAGAGGCTTTACGCGGACATTGGCCTTGACGAGCTTGCCCTCGTGGAGGGGGGCGGAGAAGGGCGGATGACCTTCAAAATCGTGTCCCTGAATCCGCTCAAAGTGGTGCCCGCAGAGCCGGAGGAGTATTGGGGGTATCGGGTACATCTCACCAGAAAGTCTTTGGCAAAAACACTTAAAAAGGCAAAACTCAACCTTGCAATCGCGACCTCACGAAAGGGTGAGGATGTGAGAAAAGTGAACCTTCCCCCGCTGGAGGGGGAAGTGGGATTCGTGTTTGGATCTCCCCGGAAGGGGGTAATGGAAATCCTGAGAGACTTCAATGAGGATTATCCCTTTGATCTAATCCTCAATACGATTCCAAATCAAAAGACAAAGACCGTTAGAACGGAGGAAGCCGTGTTGGCGACATTGGCGGTATTTAATTTCATAAGGAGGGATTGAAATGGGAAAAATTAGCAGACCAAGGAGAGGTTCATTGGCGTATTCCCCAAGAAAAAGAGCCAGGAGTATAGTCCCGAGAATTAAAAACTGGCCACAAGAGCAAGAGGTTAGAATGCTTGGATTTGCAGGGTACAAGGCTGGAATGACCCACGTGCTTATGATAGACGATACTCCAGGGCTTACAAATGGTAAGGAAATCTTCATGCCAGTTACAATAGTTGAGGCTCCACCAGTGATAGTCTACGGAGTTAGAGCCTACAAACAAGGTTACCTTGGACTTGAAACTGCAACTGAGGTTATGGTTCCAGACTTCAAGCTTGAAAACTACCCATCAAAGAAGGCAAAGAACGTAACATTCTACAGCCTTCTCGAGAGAAGAATCAAGACCCTTCCAAAGAACTACAACGAAGAGATCTTCCAGCAAAAACTCGGAGAGCTTGAGGACCTCGTTAAGTCCGGAGAAATAGTTGAGGTTAGAGCACTTGTAGCAACTCAGCCATGGCTCGCAAGAATAAAGAAGAAGCCCGAAGTCATGGAGTACGCAGTTGGCGGAACAAGCGTTGAAGAGAAGTTCGCCTACATCAAAGAGAAGCTTGGAAAAGAACTCAGAGCAAGCGAAGTTCTCAAGGAAGGAGAGCTTCTTGACGTTGTAGCTGTTACAAAGGGTAAGGGTACTCAGGGCCCAGTTAAGAGATGGGGCATTAAGATCCAGTTCCACAAGGCTCAAAGAGCTGGAAAAGCAAGACACGTTGGTAACCTCGGTCCATGGCATCCTGCGAGAGTTATGTGGACAGTTCCACAAGCTGGACAGATGGGATTCCACCACAGAACTGAGTTCAACAAGAGGCTCCTGAGGATAGGAGAAAACGGAAAACTCGAGCTCAACGGAGAAGAAATCGAGATCACTCCAAAGGGAGGATTCCCACACTACGGAGTAGTGAGAAACGACTTCCTTATGATAGCTGGGACCCTACCTGGAGCAATTAAGAGAATAATCAGGGTAAGACCGGCAATAAGGCCTCCAGCCAAGAAGCCACCTGTTGAGGCTCCACAAATAACATACGTTAGTAGAGAATCAAAACAATGAGGTGAGGGTTTATGAAAGTTAAGGTATTTTCACTCGATGGCGAGCCAATTGAAGAAATCGAACTCCCAAAGGTATTCCAAACACCTTTCAGACCAGATCTCATTAAGAGAGCTGTCATCGCTTCATGGACCCACCGCATACAACCACAGGGGAGAGACCCCCTCGCTGGTAAGAGGAGGGTTACTGAGAACATCGGAAAAGGCCACGGTATGGCAAGAGTTGAAAGAATAAAGACTTCTCCAAGGTTCGCAGCGTTCGTCCCATTTGCCAGAGGTGGTAGAAGAACTCACCCACCAAAAGTAGAGAAAATCATATGGGAAGACATCAACAAGAAGGAGAGAAGACTTGCTTTGATGAGTGCCATAGCTGCAACTGCAAACTACGATTTAGTTAAGGCGAGGGGCCACATAATTGATAATCTGCCTCAGGTTCCCCTCGTGGTGGAAGATGAGCTCGAAAAGGTCTACAAGACTGCAAAGACCAGAGAGATCTTCAAGAAGCTCGGCGTTTGGGACGATATTGAGAGGGCAAAGAAAAACACCAAAGTGAGAGCCGGAAAGGGTAAGATGAGGGGCAGGAGATACAAGAAAGCAAAGGGCCCACTTATCGTAGTTGCCAAAAACGAGGGAATCATCCAGGGAGCAAGAAACCACCCGGGTGTTGATGTGGTCTTAGTGGACAACTTGGGCGTAGAGCTGTTAGCCCCAGGTGCACACCCCGGAAGACTCACGATCTGGACGAAGGGAGCAATAGAGAGATTGAGGGAGATTTACGGGTGATGAGTGATGGATCCGTACAAGGTTATTATAAGGCCTGTAGTCACGGAAAAGGCAATTTCAATGGTTGAGAGAGAAAACAAGCTCACCTTTATAGTAGACAGAAGAGCCACAAAGCAGGATATAAAGAGGGCTGTCGAGGAAATATACGACGTCAAAGTTGAGAAGGTCAACACACTCATAACAATGAAAGGTGAAAAGAAGGCTTACGTGAAATTGAAGCCTGAATATAGCGCAAGTGAGGTTGCTGCTAGAATAGGATTGTTCTGAGGTGAGTGAGAATGGGTAAGAGTTTGATTCAACAGAGGAGAGGAAAAGGAACAACAACCTTCAGAGCACCGTCTCACAGATATAGGGGTGCTGTCAAGTACATCCCCCTGAATTTCACCCAAGAAAAGACCCTTGCGGGTAGGGTAATTGAGATACTCCACGACCCGGGAAGAACTGCACCAGTTGCTAAGGTCAAGTTTGAGAACGGTCTCGAGAAGCTCGTCCTTGCCCCAGAAGGACTTTTAGTTGGTCAGGAGGTTTACATTGGGCCTGAGGCTCCAATAGCAATTGGAAACACACTTCCACTTGCTAAGATCCCAGAGGGTACATATGTTTACAACATTGAAGGTTTTCCGGGCGATGGTGGAAAGTACGTGAGAGCTGGAGGAAGCTATGCTCTAGTTGTTTCAAGGGAGAGGGACAAGGTAATTGTTCAGTTGCCAAGCGGTGAACTTAAGACCTTCAACCCAATGTGCAGGGCTACAATTGGTGTAGTCGCTGGTGGAGGAAGGCTTGAAAAGCCAATAGTTAAGGCAGGTAAGGCATACTACATAATGAAGGCAAGAAACAGGTTCTGGCCCAAGCCAAGAGGTGTAAAGATGAACGCAGTCAACCACCCACACGGTGGTAAGGAGCACCACATTGGTAAGCCAAGTACAGTCTCAAGGAGAGCTCCACCTGGAAGAAAAGTTGGTCATATCGCTGCGAGAAGAACCGGAAGGAGAAAGTGAGGTGGTATAAATGGCAAAGAAGGAATTTAAATATCGCGGTTATACTTTCGAGGAACTAATGAACATGTCTCTTGAAGATTTAGCTAAGCTTTTCCCCTCAAGACAGAGGAGGAGCCTCAAGAGAGGATTAACCCCTGAACAGAAGAAGCTCCTTAGAAAGATCAGGTTGGCAAAGAAGGGCAAATACAAGAAACCAATAAGAACTCACAGCAGGGACATGGTTATCCTTCCCGAGATGGTTGGAATCACAATTTACGTCCACAACGGAAAGGAGTTTGTCCCGATAGAGATTAAAGAAGAAATGATTGGACACTACCTTGGAGAATTCGCTCTAACTAGAAAGAGGGTCCAACACGGTTCACCTGGTGTTGGTGCTACAAGATCATCAATGTTCGTTGCAATCAAGTGAGGTGGTAGATAATGGCAAGGTTTTCCTACTCTTTCCAAAATTTTGACCCAGAGAGAATGGCAAAGGCAAGCGGGAGAGATTTGAGAATATCCCCCAAGCTTTCAATAGAAGTCTGCAGGGAAATTAGAGGAATGATGCTCAACGATGCCATAAGGCTCCTTGATGATGTGATAGCCAAGAGAAGACCTATCCACCTCAGAAGGTTCCACGACTCACAGGGACACAAGAGAGGAAGGGGTTTCGGCCCTGGTAGATATCCAGTAAAGGTTGCTAAGGAAATCAAAAAGATTCTCCTCAACGCCAAAAACAACGCAGAGCAGAAGGGCCTCGATCCAGACAGGTTGAAGATAATCCATGCTGCAGCTCACAGGGGCCCAGTGCTTAGAGGATACATACCAAGGGCTTTTGGAAGAGCCACACCATTCAACGAACAGACAACCCACATTGAGATAGTTGTTGAGGAGATTAGGAGGTGAGCTCATGGCAATCGAGAGATATTTCATAAAAGAGGGCATTAAAGAAATGCTCATCGATGAATACCTTGAGAAAGAGCTTAGGAGAGCAGGTTATGGTGGACTTGACATCAAGAAGACTCCTCTCGGGACAAAGGTCGTCATATTTGCCGAAAACCCTGGTTTCGTTATAGGAAGAGGCGGAAGAAGAATAAGAGAGCTTACGAGGGTACTGGAGAGACAATTTGGTTTGGAGAACCCCCAGATAGAGGTTGAAGAAATCAAGAACCCCTACCTTAACGCTAAGGTTCAGGCAATAAGGCTTGCTCAAGCATTAGAGAGGGGAGTCCACTTCAGAAGGGCCGCATATGCTGCACTAAGAGCAATTATGAACAACGGCGCAAGAGGTGTAGAAATCAGGATCAGCGGTAAGCTTACAGGAGAAAGAGCTAAAAGTGTTAGATTCTACCAAGGATACATTGCGAAAGTTGGAAACCCAGCTGAAACTTTGGTTTCAAGGGGATATGCACAGGCATTGCTGAAGCTTGGTGTCCTTGGAGTGAAAGTTTCAATTATGCCGCCAGATGCTAGACTTCCTGATGAAATTGAGATCATCGAAAAGCCAACTGAAGAAGAGGTGAGTGAGCAATGAAGCCAAGTGAGATTAGAGAGATGAGTATAGAAGAGATCGACGCTAAAATTAGAGAGCTTAGACTTGAGCTTGCAAAGGAAAGAGGAATGCTCACAATGGGAACATCCATGGAAAACCCAATGGTTATCAGGAACCTTAGAAGGGATATTGCCCGCCTTTTAACAATCAAGAGGGAAAAGTTGAGGAGAAAAGGGTGATGTTTAGTGCCTAGGATTGTGAACCCCCTGGATGAGATGCTATTTAAAGAGGTGTTAAAAGAACAGCAAAGGATTAGGGTCTATATTGAAAAGGCCCGTTATGGGAAGCTCAAGACCATAATAGAGGGAATTGACGAGAAAGAATTTGACCTTGAAGAGATTGCAAAAAAGCTCAAGGCGAAGCTGGCATGCGGAGGAACAGCCAAAAACGGAAGAATAGAGCTCCAAGGAGATCACAGAGAAAGGGTGAAGCGCTTATTGGCAGAACTCGGATTTTCAGAGGAATTAATAGAGGTCGAGTGACCAGAAAAACAATAGCACTGCATGAGCTCATAGGCCTAAAAGTCAAAGTCGTTAAAAGCTCTCATCCGGGGTTGGTAGGGATTGAGGGATATGTGATCGACGAGACGAGAAACACCCTCACAATCCTCGGAGAAAAGGTGTGGGTAGTTCCCAAGAATGTTGCGGAATTTGAGTTTGAAATTGACGATAAAAAAATACGAATAAAGGGAGAAGCCCTGATTGGAAGGCCTGAGATGAGATTAAAAAAGAGGTGAAAAAGATGAGAGACATTGGATTGAAGATACAACCTCCCGCGGAAAAGTGTGATGACCCAAAGTGCCCGTGGCACGGACACATTAAGGTGCACGGTAGAGTGTTTGAGGGAGTTGTTGTCAGCGACAAGCCAAGACACACAGTTACCGTTGAGAGACAGCACTATCACTATCTGAAGAAATACGAGCGTTATGAGCTCAGAAGAAGCAAAATACACGCCCACAACCCACCATGCATCAACGCAAAAGTTGGAGACAAGGTTATCATTGCCGAGACAAGGCCTCTTAGCAAGACAAAGAGCTTTGTAGTTGTTGCAGTTGTTCAAAAAGCTGAGGAGAGGTGAATATAATGGCAAAGAAAGGTGCTGGTGCTACGAGGGGTGTCTCCCCAGTTAGGCCTACAAGGGCATTACCAATTGGAGCCTACCTCCACGTAGCAGACAACTCAGGTGCAAAGGTAATACAGATAATTGGAGTCGTAGGGTACAAAGGTGTTAGAAGGAGACTTGCTTCAGCAGGCGTCGGAGATATGGTAATTGCAGCAGTAAAGAAGGGAAGACCAGACATGAGGCACCAAGTTGTTAGGGCAGTTATCATAAGACAGAGAAAAGAGTACAAGAGGCTTGACGGGATGAGAGTGAAATTTGAAGACAACGCAGCGGTCATTACAACACCTGAAGGTGTTCCAAGAGGAACCGAAGTTAGAGGGCCCGTTGCGAGAGAAGCCGCTGAGAAGTGGGTTAGAGTTGGAAGTATGGCGAGCATAATATTGTGAGGTGAGAGAGATGAAATTAAAGAGCAAACAACCAAGAAAGCAAAGGAAGTTTTTGTATAATGCTCCCCTTCATCTAAGACACAAGATAGTCAGTGCTACCCTTTCAAAAGAACTTAGACAGAAGTACGGCATTAGAGCCCTTCCAATTAGGACTGGCGACAAAGTAAAAATAATGAGAGGGGACTTCAAGGGACATGAAGGAAAAGTCGTAGAAGTTGACCTCAAGAGATACAGGATTCACGTTGAGGGAGCAACTCTTAAGAAGGTTAACGGGACTGAGGTGTTCTACCCGATACACCCATCAAATGTTATGATTGTTGAACTGAACCTTGAAGATGAGAGAAGGAAAAAGATAATTGAGAGGAGGGCTTGAAAATGGCGAGGAAAGGTGCTAAGAGGCACTTAAAGAGGCTTGCTGCTCCAACTCAATGGTACATTGAGAGAAAGGCATACAAGTGGGCAGTAAGACCTTCTCCTGGTCCACACAACATGAAGACATCAATTCCCCTCATCTACATAATCAGAGACTACCTTGGATATGCAAAGACCGGTAGAGAGGCAAGAAAAATCCTCAACGAAGGAAAAGTGCTTGTGGATGGAAAGGTTAGAAAGGACTACAAGTTCCCAGTTGGTATCATGGACGTTGTCTCAATACCTGAAACTGGGGAGCACTACAGAGTATTTCCAAACAGAATTGGAAAGCTTATCCTTCACCCAATAAGCGAGGAAGAGGCAAAGATAAAGCCACTCAGAATAACCAACAAGAGAATGGTCAAGGGTGGAAACTTGCAGCTCAACTTCCACGACGGAACCAACCACTTAATCAAGCTCAGCTCACTTACGGATGAAACCAAAGACAAGTTCAAAACCGCGGACACAGTCCTAATGAAGGTCCCGGAGAGGGAGATAATTGAAGTACTCCCATTCGAAATTGGTGCTTATGTGTTCGTCGTTCAGGGTAAGAACGTCGCAAGGGTAGGAAAAATCGTTGAAGTCAGAAACTTCCCAGGTGGATGGCCAGATGTGGTCACCATTGAGGACAAAGAAGGCGAGCTCTTCGACACCTTGAAAGATTACGCATTTGTGTTGGGTAAAGATGAACCAAAGATTTCATTACCGTGAGGTGAAAAGGAATGGTAGCTAACAGAGAGGCAATCTTGGCGGATTGGGAAGCTCACCCTATGAGGAAGCCCAGAATAGCTAAGGTCACTATAAACATTGGCGTTGGCGAGAGTGGTGAGAGACTTACAAAGGCTGAGACAATGTTAGAATCACTTGTTGGTCAGAAGCCAATAAGAAGAACAGCAAAGAAAACAAACAGGGACTTTGGAATTAGAAGAGGTGAGCCGATAGCGGTTAAGGTAACCCTAAGGGGTCAAAAAGCCTACGACATGCTCAAAAGGCTATTGGCTGCCGTTGACAACAAGCTCAAGGCGTCAAACTTTGATGAAAACGGAAACGTCTGCTTTGGTATTGAAGAACACATCAACATTCCTGGAGTGGAATACGACCCAGAAATCGGTATATTTGGTATGGATGTCTGTGTAACACTTGAAAGACCCGGATACAGAATCGCAAAGAGGAAAAGGAGAAGGCACCACATCCCCACAAAACACCGCCTTACAAAGGAAGAGGGTATGGTTTTCATGCAGGAAGAATTTGGAGTCCAGATTGTGGAGGGATGATTATGGCGAAAGCTGATTACAACAAAAGAAAGCCGAGGAAGTTTGGTAAGGGCGCGAGAAGATGCATCCGCTGCGGACAATTTGGGCCAATAGTTAGAATACACGGGCTAATGCTCTGCAGACACTGCTTTAGAGAGGTAGCTCCAAAATTAGGATTTAAGAAATACGACTGAGGTGAGATGAGATGACTCTGTTAGATCCTTTGGCAAATGCTTTATCTCACATTACAAACAGCGAGAGAGTTGGAAAGAAAGAGGTTTACATAAAGCCAGCCTCAAAGCTTATTGGAGAGGTCCTTAGAGTTATGCAAGAGAACGGGTACGTAGGCGAGTTTGAATTTATCGATGATGGAAGGGCAGGAATATACAGGGTTCAGCTCCTAGGAAAGATAAACAAGGCAGGAGCAATAAAGCCAAGGTTCTCAGTGAAAGCTAGAGAATATGAAAAGTGGGAGAAGAGGTTCCTTCCAGCATTCGAGTTTGGTATCCTAATAGTTTCCACATCCCAAGGAGTTATGACCCACAGAGAAGCCCTCGAAAAGGGCATTGGTGGAAGGTTAATAGCCTACGTCTACTGAGGTGAGAGAAATGCCAATTGATGCATGGGTGAGGGAGGAAGTTGAAATTCCAGAAGGAGTCACTGTCGAGATAAACGGTAACGTCGTTAAGGTGAAGGGTCCAAAGGGAGAAGTTGAGAGAGAGCTCAGCTACCCGGGAGTCAAGATATTCACTGAAGACGGCAAGGTTGTTATCTACAAGGACTTCCCAAGGAGAAAGGATATAGCCATTGCAAGAACATTCAAAGCACACATAACGAACATGATCAAGGGTGTCACGGAAGGGTTCACTTACAAGCTCAAGGTTGTTTACAGCCACTTCCCGATAACCGTTAAGGTACAAGGAGACAAAGTCTACATCGAAAACCTCTATGGTGAAAAAGCACCGAGAATTGCCGAGATACTCCCAGGAGTTACAGTAAAAGTCATGGGTAGCGAAATAATAGTAGAGGGAATTGACAAGGAAAAAGTGGGTCAAACTGCGGCAAACATCGAGCAGGCGACGAGGGTTACCGGTAGAGATAGAAGAGTCTTCCAAGATGGTATTTACATTGTTGAAAAGGCTGGTAAACCTATAAAGCTCTGAGGTGAGACTAATGGAGAAAGCGAGACTCTTAAGGATAAGGGCCAAACTCAAGAGGAAAAAGCCCAGGTTTCTTAGGCAAGAATGGTGGAGGTTCCCCAAATTTAAGAACGATCCCAAGTGGAGAAGACCCAAGGGAACAGACAGCAAGATGAGACTAAAGCTTAAAGGAAAGGCAAGATCACCAAGCATCGGATGGAGTTCACCAAAAGCCGTTCGCGGGCTCCACCCAAGCGGTTATGAGGAAGTACTGGTACACAACGTCAAGGAGCTTGAGATGATAGACCCAACAAGGCAGGCTGCTAGGATAGCTAGAACAGTCGGAAAGAAGAAGAGACTCATGATAATTGAGAGAGCCAAGGAATTGGGTATTAAGGTACTCAACGCGAGGTGAAGGTCATGCTTAAAATGCAGAGAAGGATTGCTGCTGAGCTTTTGAAATGTGGCGAGAATAGGGTTTGGATAGACCCTGAAAGAATTGATGATGTTAAGTCCGCTATCACAAGAGAGGACATTAGAAGATTAATCAATGAAGGCGTCATCAAGAAAAAGCCAATTAAGGGACAGAGCAGATACAGGGCAAAGCTCAGGCAAGAGGCAAGGAAGAAGGGAAGACACAGGGGACACGGAAGCAGAAAGGGTAAGAAGACTGCAAGAATGGGCAAGAAGGAAAGATGGATTATGACTATCAGAGCCCTTAGAAAGGAGCTTAGAAAACTCAAAGCAGAGAAGAAGATTGACGAACACACATACCGCAACCTTTACATAAGGGCCAAGGGTGGTCAGTTCAAGAACAAACACCAGCTTTATCTGTTCATGGAGGAGAAAGGGATATTGAAGAGGTGATATAAATGGCACACGGACCAAGATATAGGGTTCCATTCAGAAGGAGAAGGGAAGGTAAGACTAACTATCACAAGAGGCTTGCACTCCTTAAATCAGGCAAGCCTAGATTGGTTGTGAGAAAAACCCTCAACCACCACATAGCCCAGATAGTGCTGTATGATCCAAAAGGTGACAAAACAGTCGTTTCAGCTCACACGAGAGAGCTCATGAGGGACTTTGGATGGAAGGGACACGGTGGAAATACTCCAAGTGCTTACCTCCTCGGACTGCTCATAGGATACAAAGCACTTGAGAAGGGAATTGAAGAGGCAATCCTCGACATAGGACTTCACCCACCCACCAGAGGATCAAGCATTTTCGCAGTCCTCAAGGGAGCAGTTGATGCTGGATTGGAGGTTCCACACAGCGAGGAAATTTATCCAGAGGACTATAGAATTAGGGGAGAGCACATCGCTGAGTATGCAAAGATGCTTAAGGAAGAGGACGAAGAGAAGTACAGAAAGCAGTTCGGAGGCTACTTGGTTAAGGGGCTCGAACCTGAAAAGCTTCCCGAGCACTTTGAAGAGGTTAAGGCGAGAATCGTTGAGAAATTTGAGAAGGTGAGAGCATGAGCCAAGAGTGGAAAGAATACGCTCAGAGGGTTTTAGAAGAGTGGCAGCCCAGGACAAAGCTTGGTATGCTCGTTAAAGAAGGCCAGATCACTGACATTCACGAGGTCTTTAGAAAGGGATACCAAATAAAAGAGCCTGAAATTGTTGACGTATTACTCCCAGAAGTCAACGCACGTGAGAACCAAGAAGTACTTGACATAGCACTTACAGTGAGAATGACTGACAGCGGTAGGAGAGTTAGGTTTAGGGTACTAGCAGCGGTAGGAAACAGAGACGGTTACGTGGGGCTTGGAATTGGTCACGGAAGAGAAGTTGGAATAGCCATAAGGAAAGCAATAAACTACGCTAAGATGAACATAATTGAGATCAAGAGAGGCTGTGGTTCATGGGAGTGCAGATGTAGAAGACCACACTCAATCCCATTCGCCGTTGAAGGTAAGAGCGGTAGCGTAAAGGTCAAGCTCATGCCAGGACCAAGAGGGCTTGGTCTCGTTATCGGTGACGTTGGTAAGAAGATACTCAGCCTAGCTGGAGTCAAGGACGTGTGGTCACAAACATTGGGTGAGACAAGAACCACAGTTAACTTCGCAAAGGCAGTGTTTGAGGCACTCTACAACACCAACAGTGTCGCCGTGAAACCTGAGATGATCGAGCGCTATGGTATCGTGGTTGGTAGAGAAGTCCCACAGAACTTTGAACTGTGAGGTGAGCGAGGATGGCAAAACTTGCTTTGATTAGGATAAGAGGCAGGGTGAATGTTAAGAGACCCGTAAAAGATACCCTTGCAATGCTGAGGCTTCACAAGATAAACCACCTTGTGATCGTTGACGACACCCCAACTTACAAGGGAATGATACAGAAGGTAAAGGACTACATCACTTGGGGAGAGATAAATGCCGAAACCTTAGCAAAGCTTATAGAAAAGAGAGGAAGGCTTCAAGGAAACAAGAGAGTTACAGAGGAATACGTCCAGGAAAAACTTGGCATGAGCATCAAAGAATTTGCTGAGAAAGTAGTCAACGGAGAAATGAAGCTCAGTGATCTGCCAGGACTCAAGCCGGTATTTAGACTTCACCCAGCAAGGGGCGGCATGGGAAGTAAGAAGAGAACCTTTAAAGAAGGTGGCGCGTTGGGATATAGAGGAGAGGCCATTAACGAGCTTATAGAGAGAATGCTGTGAGGTGCGCGAGATGATTAGGAGAAAGAAAAAAGTGAGAAAGCTTCGCGGTTCCCACACTCATGGATGGGGCTGCAAAAAGAAGCACCGCGGTGGAGGACACAAGGGCGGTAGAGGTATGGCAGGAACTGGAAAAAGAAGCAAGGCTAAATGGACATGGGTCATCAAGTATGCCCCTGATCACTTGGGTAAGAGGGGCTTCAGCAGGCCTGTGGAAGTTCAGAGAGACATAACTGTAGTGAACCTTAAATTCATTGACGAGCACCTTGATGAGCTTATGCAGCTTGGTATTGCCTACGAGGAGGAAGGAAAAATTATTGTCGATACAACTCAGTTTGCCGATAAGGTGCTTGGAAGCGGAAAGCTCACAAAGCCACTCGTAATTAAAGCCAGGGCCTTCTCCCCCAAGGCCGAGGAGAAGATTATTCAGGCCGGGGGAGAGGCGCTGATAGCTTGATTTTTCTTTCTCTTTTTGGATAATTATTTTTGGGGTGTAATCCATGGGAGCAAGGGAAATAATATACAAAATAGAGCACATGTTTCCAGAAATTGAAAGGCCAAAAAGACATGTCCCGCTGAAGGAAAAATTCGCTTGGACAGGAGTTGCATTGTTGCTGTATTTTATTATGGCACAGATACCTCTTTTTGGAATTCCAGGTGAAATACAGGACTACTTCCAGACTTTAAGAGTGGTCCTAGCAGGTAGAAATGGTAGTCTATTAACACTTGGTATCGGTCCCATAGTTACCGCTGGAATTATCATGCAACTTTTAGTCGGTTCAGAGATAATAAAGCTGGACCTCTCAAATCCTGAGGATAGAAGGTTTTATCAGGCTCTGCAGAAGGTATTTGCAGTATTCATGTGCTTCTTTGAGGCAGCTATCTACGTATTTGCAGGAGCGTTTGGTAACCCTACGTTAACAATCAAGGTACTCCTCATGTTCCAGCTCGCCTTTGGTGGAATAATGGTAATGATTATGGATGAACTTGTGAGCAAGTGGGGAATTGGTAGCGGTATAAGCCTCTTCATTGCTGCGGGAGTTTCACAGACAATTGTTACAAGAGCGCTTAACCCCTTAACAACAAACCAAGCTATAGACCCACTAACAGGTGGGCCTGCTATAATAGGTGCTATTCCGGCATTTATCCAGCACTTAATTAAAGGTGATATTACCGGGGCACTGTACAGAAGAGGACTCCCAGATATGATCAGCGTTTTGGCAACAATAGTTGTCTTCCTAATAGGTGTTTACTTGGAAAGCATGAGGGTAGAGATTCCTCTCAGCTACGGAAGGGTAACTGTTAGAGGAAGATATCCAATAAGGTTCATGTACGTCAGCAACATTCCGATCATACTTACCTTTGCCCTTTACGCAAACATCCAGCTCTGGGCCAGGCTATTACAGAGACTTGGTCATCCAATCCTTGGAACTTTTGACGAAACTGGAGCGGCAGTTTCTGGGTTTGTAAGGTACGTCCTACCACCTAGTGATATATTCAGCGTTACAGCCGATCCGTTAAGGGCTTTGGTTTATGCCATACTCACCATAATGTTCTCTCTACTCTTTGGATTCCTATGGGTTGAGCTCACCGGACTTGATGCAAGGAGCATTGCAAGACAACTGCAAAGAGCGGGATTGCAAATACCCGGCTTTAGAAGGGACCCAAGAATCTTGGAAAGGGTCCTGCAGAGATACATACCCTACGTTACATTCTGGGGAGCATTCACTTTGGCTGTTGTTGCGGTATTAGCAGACTTCCTTGGAGCACTAGGAACTGGAACTGGAATACTGCTTACAGTAGGTATCTTATACAGATTTTATGAAGAAATAGCAAGGGAGCAAGCCACTGAGATGTTCCCAGCACTGCGCAGGTTCTTTGGTTGAATTTCTTTTTTGTTATTCCATTTGATACTGTTAGGATAACTGGGGCATCACCTCCTGAAGCCATTCAGTAACATCACCAGGCGGATCACCAAAACTAGAATGAATTCTGACAAAATTATACCAGAAGGCAAACAGAAAAACAAACCTATGAACCCTCCTCCAGTCTTTACCCCTGAAATTATTCCAGAAACGCTTCGTCCTCTCCTTCAACGTCCTAAACCAGCGCTCAACACTGTTCCTCGGCCCGAAAGTCACATGCAGATAACCCAACCTCAAACT